>JAOUDU010000716.1 GCA_029859085.1 Gammaproteobacteria bacterium
CGAGCCACGCGAGGAAATACGCATTGAAATAGACGAGGCGGCCCTGGTGGCCCGCGGGCTCAGCCTGCAACAGGTGGCCGCCGCGCTGCAGGCCGCGGATGCCAAAATCTCCTCCGGTCGCGCCTCCGGGTCGGGCACCGATATGCTGATCGAGCTGTCCGGGGATTTTGACTCGATGGAACGCATCCGCCAGGTGATCGTCAACACCTCCACCAGCGGCGGCGCCACCCGCATTGCCGATATCGCCCGGGTCTACAAGGGCGCGGTCACCCCGCCGCCGGCGCTGGCACTGGCCCAGGGACGCCCGGCCGTGCTGGTGGGGGCCACGATGATGAACGGCAGGCAGGTGGATGTCTGGAGCACGGCCTTCAACCGGCTGGTCGACGAGTTTCGGCTGGAGTCGGCCGCCGGCCTGAAGCTCGAGGTGAGCTACGACCAGAGCCAGTACGCCGAGACCCGCCTGCTGGACGTCGGCAAAAACCTGGCGATGGGTATCGCCCTGGTGATCCTGGTGTTGCTGGTCACCCTGGGCTGGCGCGCGGCGGTGGTGGTGGCGATTATCCTGCCCCTGTGCGGCCTGATCTCGATTACGGTGATGGAACGCCTGGGCCTGGCGCTGCACCAGATGTCGGTGAGCGGCCTGATCGTCGCTCTGGGCCTGCTGGTGGACGGTTCCATCGTGATGACCGACGAGGTGCGCAAGCGCCTGCTCGAGGGCCGCAGCCCGATAGAATCCATCACCAGCTCGGTGCATCGCCTGCGTATTCCGCTGATCTCCTCCGCCGTGACCACGGTACTCGCCTTCATGCCGATGGCGATTGTAGCCGGGCCAGCCGGGGACTTTTTAGGCAGTATCGCCCAGGCCGTCATCATCATGCTGGCGACGTCCACCGTGCTGGCGCTGGTGATCACGCCGGTGCTGGCAGTCTGGCTGTTGCCCCGCGCGTCCGGGGACACGCATAACTGGTTCATCAGTGGCGCCAGAAGCGGCAGGGCCGGCGCCTGGCTGGTGCGGGCGCTCGACTGGAGCCTGCGCCACCCGCTTCCCGCGATCGCCCTGTCGCTGTCCCTGCCCCTGTGCGGCTTCCTGGCTTTCCCTACCCTCACCGCCCAGTTCTTCCCGGGTACAGACCGCGACCAGATGTACCTCCAGGTCAAGCTGGCCGACGGCCGCTCCATCTATGACACCCTGTCGGTAGTCAAGCGGCTGGATCAAAAGTTGCTGGAGCACCCGCTGATCCGGCGGGTGGACTGGACCATTGGCGAGAGCCCGCCGGCGTTTTACTACAACATGTACCGGATGCGCGAGGGCATTCCCTCCTGGGCCGAGGCGCTGGTGCTCACCCGGGATGAAAACCAGACCGACGACCTGATCCGGCACCTGCAAAGCGAACTGGACCTCGAATTTCCGGAGGCGCGCATCGTGGTGCGCGGCATCGACCAGGGCCCCCCGGTGATGGCGCCACTGGAGGTCGAAATCTATGGGCCGGACCTCGAGATCCTGCAGGCCCTGGGTGAGCAGTTCAGGTTGCGCATGGAGCGTATACCCCAGGTGACCCACACCGGTGCCGACCTGATTGGCGGCGCGCCCAAGCTGGTGTTCGAGCTGGAAGAGGAAAAACTGCGGCTCGCCGGGCTGCAAATGACCGATGCCGCGAATGCCCTCAACGACGCCCTGCTGGGTCACGTTGGCGGGGAAGTACTGGAGGGCACCGAGCGCCTGCCGGTGAGGGTACGCCTGGCGGAGCAGGACTGGGGGACTTCCGAGCGCATCGCCGATATCCGCATACCGCGTCCGGCATCGGCCGGGCTGGCCCTGCCAGTCACCATTGGCGGGATTCCACTTAGCGCCGTCGGCAGGCCCGAACTGGTACCGGCCCAGAGCCCGATTTCCCGGCGCGACGGGCAGCGGCTCAATACGGTATCGGGCTACCTGAAGCGCGGCGTGCTGCCACAGGAAGCACTCAATGAACTGCGCCAGGAACTGGAGCGCAATCCGGTGTCACTCCCGCCGGGGTATCGCATCAATTACGGCGGCGATACCGAGGAGAGGGCCAAGGTCGTTGAAAAACTGGTCGCCCCGCTGGGCCTTATCCTGTCGGCGCTGCTGGCGACCCTGGTGATGACCTTCAACTCCTGGCGCCTGACCGCGATCTCCCTGCTGGTGTGCGTATGCTCCCTGGGCCTG
>JAOUDU010000715.1 GCA_029859085.1 Gammaproteobacteria bacterium
CGCACATCGCGGATATATGCCTGCTCACCGGTGGTATCCAGGTGGTGACAGCCTGCCTTGAGCGCCGCTTCGACCGCGGTCAGGCCGAACTTGACGAAGGGGCCGACAGTGTTACACACCACCCTGGCGCCCTTGAACGCCTTGGTCAGGTCCTTGACCGTATGCTTGGCCTCGATAATTTCATAGGTCGCGGATTCCAGCCGCACCACACGCTGGGCCATCATCTCCTTCACGCGTTTTGCATCGCGGGCGACGGCGGTGAACGGGATGTTCTGGTCGATCAACCAGTCCATGGTGAGCATGCCGGTGTAACCACTGGCGCCATAAACTACTACGGGGTACTTGGCCATTGTGTTTTTCCTCTTTTTTGTGATCGCCGCTCAGCGGCGAGGGTAAGCAGATAAATTGAACAGGTTGATCAGGGCGACTAATTCTGCGTCCAGCCGTCTTCATAAAGTTGCTGGCAGAGAAATCCGAGCCGGGTGGTCAGCATGTAGTTCTCGCCATCCTCGATCAGCGCGGAGCGCACATCGCGCACCAGTTTTTCGATCGGGTATTCCAGCGTTGTGCCATTGCCGCCGAACAGGCGGAAGGCCTCGGCGACGATTCTGTCCGCCTCTTCCGTAATGGTGACCTTGCCCGACGCCGTCGCCCAGGGATGCCCCGAGGGTGTCTGGCGCGCGTAGGCGAGTGAACGCCGGGCCACGGCGCGGCACAGCTCGACGCGGCGCATCATGTCACCCAGCCGGTAGCGGGTCAGCTGGTGGTCGATCAGGCGCTGCCCGCCCTGCTTGCGCTCGTGGCAGTAATGCAGGGCCATTTCGAAGGCCGCGCGGGCGACACCGGTAAAAACCTGGCCCATGTGGGTGCCCGCAAACGACCAGGCTGAGGCGACATTGCCGTAGTAATCGTCCTTCAGGGCGACCGCGAAACGCCGCGGGATCTTCACGTTATCGAAATAGACCTCGCCCTGGGGCAACGCGCGCTGTCCGATTTTTTCCAGCGGCTTGCCCCTGGACACGCCGGGCAGGTCGAGCGGGACAATCGCGGACACGCCATTGGGGCGTCCGTCAGCTGCAAAAAAACCATCGCCATAGTCTGCCGTCAGGTAACACAGCGCTACCTGCGCCACCGCGCCATTGGATACCCAGGCCGAGCACTGGCCGTTGATCACGATCTCATCCGCGCCGACTTTGGCGTGCATATTGCCCTTGTTGCCCTGCTGCCCCGGCACCCATTCCCGTTTCATGTCGAAGGCGCCCACGTCGGTGCCTTTATCGGGATGGGTGATCATCCAGCAGCCGATCTTGCCGGTGGACAGGTCTATCAGCTCCTGGTTGCCCACCGCCTTGGCCATCTCGAGCGGAAAACTGTTCACGGTAAGCGATACCGCGAGCCCCGCGTCCCCCCAGCCCATTTCCTCGCCGATCATGGATTCCAGGCGGTTGGCCACCGCCGGTTCGAACTGGGCGAGCAGGTCCGGATCGAGACCGAGCTTTGCAGCCTCGGCCATCACGGTCCAGTAGGGCGAACCCGAGGCGATGACATCCTCGGCGGACATCCTGTCGAGCTCCTGCCCGATCGGGCGCAGCACATTTTTCGCAAACTGGTGCACCACACCCTGGATTGCTGTCTCCTCCTCGGACAAGGGGGTCTCAAAGCCGGTCAGGCCGACAGCGGGCAGGGTCAATTCAGTCTTGAGCTTCAGCATCATTATCTCCAGGAGGCGGTATCGTTATTGATGAAGCGATATTCAGCGCCCAGTCTAGGCCCGGCCGGGTGTTACATCTTTCAGAAATAAGGCGTATCTTTGTCAAAAAACGCTCATGGAGCGGAGATGAAAAACTGGCAACAGGTTCGCCGGGAACTGGGAAGCACACCGCTGGCAGAGGGCGTTGTCGGCCTTACGAAACCGGGCAATGCCGGCCTGTATGTGGAGCACTACGTGTTCCAGAACATTGAGCGAATGGTGTCAGGCCTGTCACGCGCCGGACTGGTCACCCTGTTCGGCGGTGCCCGGGTGCTGGAGGGGGAAAGCGGCGCCTGGCGCAGCAACACCCTACCCAGCCAGTCCCTGCTGATTCCGGCCCAGTGCCCCACCCACTGGCACTACGCGGGCACCGTCGATTTTGCGGTGTTTTACTTCCCCGACCGCGCAGAGGGCGTCGTCGAGCGACTCCGGTTGCTC
>JAOUDU010000717.1 GCA_029859085.1 Gammaproteobacteria bacterium
CCTGGATCGATCCCTGGACCATTTCCTGGAGCCGCCCCCGGTGTCCTATGTTGTGCTTTACGACGCCGGCGGCAAGCTGCTGTCGCAAAGAAGCCGCGCCGGTGCCGCCCCCTCCGATCTGCCACCATTCACCCTGCTGCGCAGGGACCTGGCCCCGACCGAGGCCGGGGAGATTGTGCTCGACGGCCCGGTCCCGGCAGGGGGGCGCGACCTGTTGCACGCCCTGTCCCGACCGCACAACCTTATCCAGTTATCGATGCCGGTGTTTTCAGCCCTCAACCCCCTGGTAAAAGATCACACCCTCGCCGAATTCGGGGCTGCGTTGATGCGACCCGACGCGGTGGCCAGCCTGCACGTGATCGGCTACCTGCAGGTGGCCATCAGCCTGCGCTCGATACTGGTCGGTGTAATGCCCCTGGTTGGGTCTACCTTCCTCGCCTGCCTGCTGCTCGTGCTGGCGTCGAGTTATCTCACGCTCACGATCACCCGCCGTATTACGGCGCCGCTGTCGAGGATGTCCCGGGTGGCGGACGAGATCGCCGCGGGCAAGCTGACAAATACTGTGCCGGTGGAAGGGACCGGTGAGGTCAGGGAAATTGCCACCCTCCTCAATGGTATTATCACCGGCCTGAGCAATTACAAGACCAGGATGGATGTCGACCACCAACTGCTCAGTATGAAAGTCGAGGAGCGGACCTCCCAGCTGACCCGGCGCAACGAGGAGCTGAACGAGGCTGTGCGCGAAGTGACCGAAACCAAGGACCGGTTGCGGCAGATGGCATACTACGACAGCCTCACCGCACTGCCCAACCGCCGATTGTTTACCGAGCAGCTCGACCTGCTGTTGCGCCTTGCCAAGCGCAATGGTGAAACCCTCGCCCTGCTGTTCCTCGACCTGGATAATTTCAAGCGGATAAATGATTCCCTGGGACACAGTGCCGGCGACCTGCTGCTGCGGGAGGTCGGCGCGCGCCTGTCCGGCTGTGTGCGCGAAAGCGACGTGGTGGCGCATTATGTCGAATCCGGTCCCAGGATCGATGTGTCGCGCCTGGGCGGTGATGAATTTACGGTGGTACTCAACCAGATCGACTGCCCCGAATCCGCCGGTATGGTCGCCCATCGGTTGCTCGATGCGCTGAGCCAGCCCATGGTCATCGGCGGGCATGAACTGGTGGTCACCCCCAGTATCGGCATTGCGCTGGCTCCCGGCGACGCCAATGATGTCGACGGCCTGCTCAAGGCTGCGGACACGGCCATGTACCACGCCAAGGCGGCCGGCAAGAACAACTGCCTTTTCTACCACAGCGATATGGACGCGGCGGGCGTGGACCGCCTGCAACTGGAAGCGGATATTCGGCGGGCGCTGGAGCGCAATGAGTTTATCCTGCACTACCAGCCCCAGGTGGACACGCGCAACGGCACAGTAGTGGGTGCCGAGGCCCTGGTGCGCTGGCAACATCCCGAAAAGGGCATGATACCCCCGTTCAGGTTCATCCCCCTGATGGAGGAGATGGGGTTCATCGGCGCGCTCGGCGAATGGGTCCTGCGGGAGGCCTGCACCCAGATGAAGGCGTTCGAAGCCAGCGGTCTGAAATTGCCCAAGGTGGCGGTGAATGTTTCCGCACTCCAGTTCAACCCGGCCTTTATCCGCAGTGTGAAAGAGATTCTGCGGGAGACCGGCCTGGAGCCGTCAAAACTGGAGCTCGAGCTGACCGAAGGTGTTGTGATGGACGATGCCAGCGCCACGATACGGGCCCTGGCGGAGCTCAAGGATATGGGTGTCAGTCTCTCCATTGATGATTTCGGTACCGGCTACTCGTCCCTTAGCTACCTCAGCCGCTTCCCTCTCGATGAATTGAAAATCGATCGCAGTTTCGTGATCGAGTGCGACAAGAGCGACAACGATGCCAGCCTGGTGATCGCCATCATCGCGATGGCCCGCAGCATGAAATTGCGACTCGTGGCAGAAGGCGTGGAAACCCATGAGCAGTACCGCTTTCTCACCGACAACGGGGCGCATGTGATCCAGGGCTACCTGTTCAGCAAGCCGGTACCGGCGGCGGAACTGGAGCCACTGTTGGCACCCTGGCACTTCATGCAGCAGATCCAGGCAATGACCGGGACGGCCGTAACAGGGCCCAGGGCGGGGTTGGTGGGCGTATAGGCTGGGGCGCCGGCTTGTC
>JAOUDU010000718.1 GCA_029859085.1 Gammaproteobacteria bacterium
GGACATCATCGAACTGGGCGTACCGTTTTCCGACCCGATGTCGGAGGGCCCGGTGCTGCAGCTGGGTCATGAGCGGGCCCTGGCCAACGGCATGAGCCTGCGCGGCGTGCTGGAGCTGGTGCGGGAGTTTCGCCGGAGCGATACCGAGACCCCGGTATTATTGATGGGCTACGCCAACCCGGTGGTGCACATGGGTTACGCGGCATTCGCCGACGCGGCGGCCGCGGCCGGGGTTGATGCCCTGCTGACAGTGGATATCCCCCCGGAGGAGGTGGCCCCGGTCAATGCGGAGCTGCAGCGGGTCGGCCTCGACAATATCTTCCTGGTCGCGCCCACGACACCCACCGAGCGCATCGGGCAGATAACCGCCACCGCCAGCGGCTTTATCTACTATGTGTCCCTGAAAGGGGTCACCGGGGCGGGACACCTGGATGTGGCCGATGTCGCCCATCACCTGGGCCTGATCCGGGCCCGCTCCAGCCTGCCGGTCGCGGTGGGCTTTGGTATCAAGGACGCCGCCTCCGCCCGGGCCGTGGCCAGTGTCGCCGACGGGGTCGTCGTCGGCAGCGCGCTGGTTGACACGATGGCGAAAGCGGTCGAGGCCGGGGGCGACCACGAAGCGGCCATGGCCGCGGCGGTGGCGTTGCTGGCAGAGATTCGCCAGGGGATAGACCACGTTGCTTCCTAGTTGCCCCGCGGCGCGTTTATAATAGCGCCTTCTTTGGAGCGGGGTTCGCAATGAGCTGGATAAACAAGATTCTGCCCTCCGGTGTGCGCAGTGACGAGGGGGAAAAGCGCTCAAGCGTGCCCGAGGGGCTGTGGAAAAAGTGCGTCAAGTGTGACGCGGTCCTGTATCGGCCCGACGTTGAGCGCAATGACGACGTCTGCCCCAAGTGCGACCACCACATGCGTATCGGGGCGCGCCGGCGCATCGATATCTTCCTCGATCCCGAGGGCCGCGAGGAAATCCTCACCGAGATCGAGCCGATAGACCGCCTGAAGTTCAAGGACAAGAAGCGCTACCGCGATCGCCTGGCGGCGGCGCAGCGCTCAACCGGTGAGAAGGATGCGCTGATCGCATTCACCGGCAGCTTGCAGGGCCTGTCGCTGGTGGCAGTGGCCTTCGAGTTCGACTTCCACGGTGGCTCGATGGGCTATGCGGTCGGCGAGAAATTTACCAGGGCGGCGCAACTGGCCCTGGCGCAGCGGATCCCGCTGGTCTGTTTCGCCGCCTCCGGTGGCGCGCGGATGCAGGAAGCCCTGATCTCCCTGATGCAAATGGCCAAGACCAGCGCGGTGATAGAGCGCCTGCGGCTGGAGGGCGTGCCCTACGTCTCGGTGATGACGGACCCGATTTATGGCGGTGTTTCCGCCTCCCTGGCGCTGCTGGGTGATATCAACATAGCCGAGCCGGAAGCGCGGGCCGGTTTCGCCGGCCCGAACATCATTGAACAGACCATCCGGCAGAAATTGCCCAAGGGCTTCCAGCGCAGTGAGTTCCTGCTGGAGCACGGGGCCATCGACATGATCGTGCACCGCACCGAGATGCGCGACACCATCGCCCGGCTGCTCGCCAAGTTCACTCACCAGACACTTGTGCCGCCGGAGCTGCCGCCCGACGTCGGGGACTAGCCGGCCTCGGCAGTTCCGCTTGCAGGAAATGGGCATGGACTCACTTGCGCAGTGGCTGGCGCGGCTGGAAACGCTGCACCCGAACCCCATCGATCTCGGGCTCCAGCGGGTTGCCTCGGTGGCGCACACCCTCGAACTGCTGCCCGTGGGGGCGCCGGTAGTCACAGTCGCCGGCACCAATGGCAAGGGATCGACGGTGGCGGTGCTGGAAGCGGTGCTCGGCGAGACCGGTTGGCTTGCCGGGGTGTATACATCGCCCCACCTGATACGCTTCAACGAGCGTATCCGCGTCGGCGGGGTCGATGCCGGCGACGGGGAAATAATTGCGGCATTCAGGGCTATTGATGAGGCACGGGGTGACACAAGCCTTACCTACTTCGAGTTTGCCACCCTCGCGGCGCTGCTCGTGTTCCGCTCCAGGGCGGTGGATGTGCTGGTGCTGGAGGTAGGCCTTGGGGGGCGCCTCGATGCGGTCAATATCGTCGACCCCTCGGTGGCGGTGATCACCCGGATCGACCTGGACCACCAGTCCTGGCTCGGTGCGGA
>JAOUDU010000072.1 GCA_029859085.1 Gammaproteobacteria bacterium
GCCAGGCTCGGGGCGCTGCCAGCTGCCCGACTTGCCACCGGTTTTCTGCAGCAGTCCCACACTGCGAATTTCCATGCCGCGATCGACGGCCTTGCACATATCGTAGATGGTGAGGGCGGCCACCGAGACCGCCGTCAGGGCTTCCATTTCCACACCGGTTTTGCCCGAAACCTTGCAACAGGCCTCGATATGAACGCAGGACTGCTCCACATCGGTGCGAAAGTCGACACTGACAGAGGTGAGCATCAGGGGGTGGCACAGGGGAATCAGGTCGGAACATTTCTTGGCGGCCTGGATGCCCGCCACCCGGGCGACCGCAAGTACATCGCCCTTTTTATGAGCGCCCGCTTCCAGCAGGGACAGGGTTTCAGGGCGCATCACAACCACCGCGGCGGCGACCGCGACACGCTCGGTTACCGCCTTGGCGCCGACGTCCACCATGCGGGCGGCGCCGGTTTCGTCGATGTGGGTGAGTCTGGTCATTTGGCGATCCGCGCTTCGGCTTCGGGCTGGGCTGCACTCATCGGGCGCCTGAGTCTATCCAATAGGGACGCCGATTGACAATCGTATCAAACCCGGCGATATCCGGCGTGATCTACAGCAGGCAGAGGATTGACGCGGAAAGTCAGCGAATGTGGCCGCCGGCCCACATTTGCGTTGTGCGGGTGTTGACGTAAAGTAACGCCATCATCAAGGAGACACGTCATGGCAAAACTTTCACTGGGACTGCAGCTGGGCTACTGGGGCGCACAACCGCCCACCAATCACGTCGAACTGGCGCAGGAGGCCGAGCGGCTGGGATTCGATTCGGTATGGACCGCCGAGTCCTACGGCAACGACTGCTTTACCCCGCTGGCCTGGATCGGCGCCCGGACCTCCACCATCCGCCTGGGTACATCCGTCGCCCAGCTGTCTGCCCGCACCCCGACCGCCTGCGCGATGGCCGCCCTGGCAATGGATCACCTTTCCGGTGGGCGGATGATCCTGGGACTGGGTGTCTCCGGTCCGCAGGTGGTGGAGGGCTGGTATGGCCAGCCCTATACGAAACCCCTGACCCGCACCCGCGAGTACGTGGAGATCGTGCGCAAGGTGCTCGCGCGCAAGGAGCCAGTTACCAGCGACGGCGAGTTCTATCCCCTGCCCTACAACGGCCCCGGCTCATGGGGTATGGGTAAACCCATCAAGTCGATCACGCACCCGCTGCGGGCGGACCTGCCGATTTTCATCGGTGCTGAGGGCCCGAAAAATGTCGCCCAGACCGCGCAGATCGCCGACGGCTGGCTGCCCCTGTACTACTCCCCCTACCGCCAGGAGGTCTACGCCGATCAGCTGGTGGGGGCCAAACAGGGCTTTGAAATCGCAGCCCTCACCCTGGTCAACGTCAACGACGACCTCGCCCAGGCCCTGTACCCGGTCAAGGCCATGCTCGGCTTCTACGTGGGCGGGATGGGCTCCAGCAAGCGCAACTTCCACAAGGAACTGATGGCGCGGATGGGCTTCGAGGACGAAGCCGAGGAAATCCAGCGCCTGTTTTTCGAGGGCAAGCGCGAGGAGGCTATCGCGATGGTGCCTGACCAGTTCGCCGACGAGATATCCCTGTCAGGCCCTCCCGACCGTATTCGCGAGCGCATCAGGGACTGGGAAAACTCCCCGGTCACGACCCTGCTGATTCACGGTGATATCGGTTTGCTGCGCACTATGGCAGAGTGGGTGCTCTGACCCCGCGGGCGCCGCGGGATTAAAAACAAAAATAATACGGGTATCGCCGCCATGGTAAAGGACGATCCACCGGGCACTACGGACTATTCGACGGCCTACCGGCACTTCGCCCTGGTCATGCTCACCGCGGTGTACGCCCTCAACTTTATCGACCGGCAGATCCTGGTCATCCTGCAGGAACCCATCAAGGCCGAGATGGGTCTCAGTGACGCCCAGCTGGGCCTGCTCAGCGGCTTTGCCTTCGCTGTGATTTATGTCACCGCAGGTATTCCCATCGCCTACTGGGCGGACCGCGGCAACCGCCGCAACGTCGTGTCCCTGGCCGTGGCGGTCTGGAGCGGCATGACCGCGCTTTCCGGCCTGGCCCAGAACTACGGCCAGTTGCTGCTCGCCAGGGTGGGCGTAGGCCTGGGTGAGGCCGGCGGCAGCCCGCCGGCGCACTCCATGATCAGCGACTATTACCCTCCCGAGCAGCGGGCGACGGCGTTGTCGTTCTACTCGTCGGGCATTTATTTCGGCATCCTGCTCGGCTTCCTGTTCGGCGGGGTGATTGCCGATACTTTCGGCTGGCGCATGGCCTTTATGGTGGTGGGTTTGCCGGGTGTGTTGTTTGCGGTGGTTCTGAGGATGACTCTCAGGGAACCGCGCAGGGGCCAATGGGAAAAGACCACCCCGAAAGGGCCGCAGCCCGGGCTGAAAGAGGCGATTGCACTGCTTCGCGACCGGCCCTCGTTCTGGTATACCGCGCTGGGGAGCGCCCTGGCCTCCTATGTCGCCTACGGCAATGGCAACTTCCTGCCCTCGTTCCTGATCCGCAATCACGAGATGAGCATCGCCGAGGTCGGGGCTGTGCTGGCGCTGGTCGCGGGCGTGTCCGGGGCCATCGGCACCTTCCTCGGTGGCTACCTGAGTGACAAATTCGGCAAGAAAGATATGCGCTGGTACCTGTGGATACCGATTATCGGCATCTCCCTGGCTTATGTTCCCTACCTGAACCTGTTGTTGACGGACAATATCAGGACCGGGCTCGGCATGTTTTTTTTCGCGGCGATTCTCAATTCGTTTTACCTCGGCCCGAGTATCGCCGTGTCCCACGCCCTGGTCGAACCCGGCATGCGCGCGCTGACCTCCGCCGTCCTCTTCTTTGTCCTGAATATGATCGGCCTGGGGTTGGGGCCGCTCCTGACGGGCTTGGTCAGCGACCTGCTGGTGCCCGCTTACGGTGACCAGGCACTGCGCTATTCCATGCTGGTGACGTCGCAGGTTTACCTGCTGGCAATACTGATGTACGCGCTGGCGGCAAAACGCCTGCCGGCAGATCTCGCCAAGCGCTGAGGCATCATGCGCCGGGGGATCAATATGACAGGAATGGGCTTTCGTGCAGGCCACTAGCGTCCGACGCCGGCTGGTCTATGCCTCCGGGGTGGTCACCTACGCCCTGAAAGATGCCGCCTTCGGCGCCTTTGTCCTGTTCTATTACAAACAGGTGCTGGGACTCAGCGGCACACTGACCGGGCTGGCCATCGCCCTGTCGGTTGTGTGGGATGCGATCTCGGACCCGCTGGTTGGCGCCTGGTCTGACAAACTGCGCTCCCGCTGGGGACGCCGGCATCCCTTGATGCTCGCCTCGGTTCTGCCCCTGGCCCTGAGTTTCGTCGCTGTGTTCTGGCCGCCGGAGCTGGCTCTGGGCAGCCAGCAGTCCCTGTTTTACTGGTTGCTGGGGAGCGTATTGCTGCTGCGCACGGCCCTGACATTCTTCATGGTGCCCTATCTCGCCCTGGGCGCCGAGATTTCCACCGACTACCACGAGCGCACGCTGCTGGCCAGCGCCCGCACCAACCTGGGCTGGTTTGTCGGCGTGCTGGTGCCGGCCACATCACTCGCCCTGATTTTCACGTCGCAGGACGGCGTGGACGGGCGCTTTGTCACCGGCCATTACCACGCCTACGGGTTGCTCAGCGCGCTGGGAGTGATGATCGCCAGCTGGATCTGCATCAGGGGCACGCAGCCCTACATCCCCACCCTGCCGCAGGGCGGCCATACACCCGGGTCGAGCATGTGGCGGGATATCGCCGACACTTTTCGCAACCGCAATTTTCGCCTGGTGGTGATTCTCGAGACCGTGCTCGGTGGCATGGGAGGCATTGTCAGCACCCTGCTGATGGTGACCTACACCTATTTCTGGCAGCTGGACACTGCGGCGATATCGATCCTGTTTGCCGGGCCGTCCCTGCTGGCGGTGCTGCTGGTCACCACCAGTTCACGCCTCGTCAACCGGCGCTTCGAAAAGCAGCAGTTGCTGCGCCTGAGCTGCCTACTCGGCGCGCTGAACCTGCTGTGGCTCACACCGCTGAAGTTGCTGGGTTGGCTGCCGGAGAACGGCAGCCTGGTGTTTGCGCTGATTTTTCTCAACTACACCATCAACACCACCTTCAGCATCCTGCGCACGGTATCCAACCATGCGCTGCTGGCCGATATCGCCGACGAGCAGGACCTCGCCACCGGCAAGCGGCAGGAGGGGGTGATGTTCGCCGCGGCGTTCTTCGCCGCCAAGTTTATCAGCGGCTTCGGCTACCTGGTGGCCGGACCTTTCCTCGACCTGATCGGGCTGGAGGCGGGGATGCAACCGGGGCAGGCCCCGCCCGGCGTTATCTGGGGCCTGGGCCTGATCATGGGCCCGGGACTGGCGCTGCTGCTCGCCATTCCCGCCTGGGTGGCATTCCGGATAGACCTCAACATGCATGCCCAGTTGCAGATCCAGCAGGCCCTTCAAACGCGGGGGCCGGTGAACGCCAGCGCCGGCTCCTGAGGAGTTCCCTCTGTGCAATCCCGCCCCGGCGGTGGCCTCACCGCGCGAGGCGCTATATGATTGCGCGCTGCACAAGCCACCCGGGACCCGCCAGAGTTCAGCCATGTCCGAGAACCAGCCTTTCGTCGTCTCCAGAGCAGACGAGGAACCCGCCCGATTGCGGGCCCGCTTCCAGGAACTGGGCTACCTGTTTTTCAAGCGACAGGTGGACGCCCGGACCTGCGACCGGCTACTGGCGTCCCTGCTGGCGCAGACCAACGGCCAGGTTGCGCTGGACCCGGACACCGGCCTGCCGGTCCTGCGCGGCCGGCCCTTCGTGGAGTCGGATGAGGACTGGGACGACATTTACCCGCGGATCCAGTCACTGGAGGAGTTTCACAGCTTCTTCCACGGCGCACCGATACTGGAACTGATGCGCCTGGTGACAGGCACGGATGTTTTTGTCTACCCGATGAAAATGGCACGTATTTCGACCCCCGGGAAAATCGGTTTTGAAACCCCGCCCCACCAGGACGCTTACTCCCACCACGCCGGGCCCACCATGGCGGGCATCTGGGTGGCACTGCACGACATCTCCACCCCGATGGGCCGGGTGAAAGTGCTGCCGGGCTCCCACAAGGGTGGCGTGCGCAAGGTCTTTACCGCCGAGGGAGTCGGCGGGGTGCAGTGCGAAATCTATCCCGGGGAGACCACCTGGCATGTGTCGGATTCGGATCGGGGCGACGTGCTGATATTCCATTCTGCCACCGTCCACCGGGCGGAGCCGAATATCACCGGCAGCACCGTGCGAATGAGCGTGGACACCCGCTTCTGCGACTACGGCGCCCCGGTCTTTTTTACCAATCTCGAGCCCCACCACGGCTGGCGCATCGAGGGCCTCGACTGGGATCGCGTCTACCGGGACTGGCACAGCAGCGACTACCAGTATTACTGGCGGGACTACCCCGCCCTGTTCTGAGTGCAAAGCAGGCCCGAGCGGATGCAGCAGGGGGTCGGGCGGCATGATTGCTCTGGATTCTCGCAGGCGGAGTGATTATATTGCCTGCGTTTTCAGCCGCAACGGGTTAACCATATGGGCCGCGCCTACCAGAACCGCAAAGTCTCGATGGCCAAGACATCGGACGCCAAGGCCCGGGTATACAGCAAGTATGCCCGGGAAATCTATGTCACCGGCAAAGCCGGCGGCACCGATCCTGTAGGCAACCTGGCCCTGCGCAGCCTGATCGAGCGGGCCAAGAAAGACCAGGTCCCCACCCATGTCATAGACAAGGCCATCGAGAAGGCGAAAGGCGGCGGCGGCGAGGATTTCGCGGTAGCGCGTTACGAGGGTTTCGGCCCCGGGGGCTGCATGGTGATCGTCGAGTGCCTGACCGACAACGCCAACCGCACAATCGGTGACGTCCGCGCCTGCTTCACCAAGACCAAGTGCAAACTGGGCACACCGGGCAGCGTAAGCCACCTGTTCGACCACAGCGCGATCCTCGTGTTTGCCGGCGACGACGAGGAGGCTGCACTGGAAGCGCTGCTGATGGCGGATGTGGACGTCACCGACCTGGAATGCGAAGACGGCAAAATCAGCGTCTTCGTGCCTACAACCGAGCACTACAAGGCCAAACAGGCGCTACTGGATGCCTTCGGTGACATCGACTTCGAGATGGACGAGGTGCAGTTCATACCGCAGAGCACCACTACCCTGGGAGCTGATGACCAGCTCGTGCTCGATCGCCTGCTCGATATGCTCAACTACCTCGACGACGTCCAGAACGTCTACTGCAGCGCGGCGTAAGCCCCCGGCTCGACCCGTTCAGGCCGCGTTGTCCAGGAGGGACACCTGCTCCTCCCGCCCGGCCGGCAGGTCGGCACCCTGCCCTGACAGCACTACCTGCAGGGCTTTTTCCATCAGCCAGCGAGCCTGCCCGGCGTAGGTGTAGGCGCAGGCGCGCACCGCCGCATCCGACCAGTCCCCTACCGCCCCTGCGGCCATGTCCTGTTCCAGGCCGGCCAGGCCGTTTACCAGCGCCGCCAGCCGGGCGGGGCTGAGCCCGCCCTGCCCGGGCCTGCTCGCGCCGGCCGCCGCCAGGTCTTCCGTCGACAGCTGCCGGGGTTTGCCCCGCACCAGCTCTCCCAGGTTGATGCTGCCCTCCCGGGCCGCCAGTTCGGCCGGCACCCGGGCCAGCTCGAAGGCGAGAAAGCCCGGATCGGGGGGGAACGCGGTGGCTCCCACGCCCCGCCGGTGCAGAGCTTCCAGCGAACGCGCGCTGGCCTGCCCGTGGATGACAAGGGTTCGGGCCGGCGCCAGGGCGGCGGCCAGCGCCTCCAGCTGCCTGACCTGCTCCGGGCCCAGCCTGTCACAGCCTATAACCAACAGGTCTGGCGGTGGCACCTTGTCGGCCAGGGTGGCGTCGCACGCGGCCAGGGCCGCCCGGGCCAGGGTGGCGTCCACGTGCGACAGGCAACCCTGGTGCTCATCGAGCCACTGGCACAGTGCCACGCCGATGACGAGGACACGGGGCTTGCGCTCGGCGGACTGCTCACCGTCGGCCCGCCCGAGCATGATTTCCAGGGTCTTGCGCCCGCAGGCAGCCACCTCGCCGATCCTGACGCCGGAGTCCACCAGCGTGGCCAGCAACTGCAGGTGCTCGAGGTCGGCCTGGGTGTACTGCCGGCGCCCGCTTGGCGACCGGTGACTGGGCCTCAGGCCGTAACGTCGCTCCCAGACACGCAGGGTATCCGGCTTCAGGCCGGTCAGTCGGGCCACGGTACCTATCGCGTACAGGGGGCGGGATTCGAGCAGGGAAGTTTCCACGACGTACTCCTTTGGTATTCCATTCACCGGGGTATACGCACAAGTCACTCCACTGGATGCACCCACTTTGCAAACCACTTGCGCGGCGCGGAGCTGGCTTGTATTTTGCGCAGAACCCCGGGTTGCAGCACCTTGCACCACCCGCTGCCGAGATTGCCGCCATGACCGATGAGATCACTCCCGCAAAGCCCGTGATGGGTATCGGCGCCTGCCTGGCGGGCAAGGCGGTGCGCTATAACGGCCAGACCAAGAGTCCCAACGACCACGTGCGCAGCCTGGGCGATGCCTTCCAGTTGCGCTCATTCTGCCCGGAGATGGGTATCGGGATGGGTGTCCCCCGGGCACCCATCCACCTGGTGGGCGGCCCCGAGGGAGTGCGGGCGCTGGACGTTGAAACCCACTCCCGGGATTACACCGACCAGCTCGCCGCCTACGCCAGCACGGTACTGGAGCTGGCCCCGGAGCTGTGCGGCTATATCCTGGTCAAGGGCAGCCCGAGCTGCGGTTACGACCGGGTCAAGCGCTACGCGGGCAACGGCTACGGCGTCGCCTCGGACCAGCAGGGGGTTTTCGCCGCAGCCCTGGGCCGGGCTGACCCGCTGCTGCCACTGGAGGACGACGGGCGCCTCAATGATCCCGGCCTGCGCGAGAGCTTCGTCACCCGGGCGTACGCCTACCACGACTGGAAGCGGCTGTGCGCCGACGGCCTCAGCGCGCACAAGCTGATCGGGTTTTACAGTCGCTACAAGTACCTGGTGATGGCCCACCATGTTCCCGGCTACCAGACGCTGGGCAGGATGCTGGCCGACGCCGGCAAGCGCCCGCTGGACGAACTGGCCGCGGATTTCGCAAGCGAGTTCATGGGCTCCCTGGCGCAGCGGGCCACGCTGCGCAGCCATACCAATGTCCTGTTCCACCTGGCGGGCTACCTCAAACGCAGTGTGCCGGCCCAGGAGCGGCAGCGACTGAAGGACCTGATCGAACAGTACCGGCTGGGGCAGATCCCGCTGGTGGTGCCGCTGACGATGCTCAAGCACCACTTCGCCAACAGTCCCAACGCCTATATCGAGAGCCAGGTCTTCATGGCGCCCTACCCGGACGAGCTGAAACTGCGCAACCTGGTCTAGGGGGTCATGATCGCGCCGAGCGCGTCATCCAGTGCGGGCAACTCGAACCGGAAGCCTTCGGCCTGCAGCCGAACAGGCACAACGCGTTGCCCCTGCAGCAGCAGTTCGTCCGCCATCTCCCCCACCAGCAGGCGCATGACCGGGGCCGGCACGGGCGCGGTCACCAGGGTCCGCCGATGCCGCTTCATGGCCGCGCAAAACCCGCGGCTGGTCACCGGTTCCGGCGCGGTGATATTGAACGCTCCCGACAGGTCGGGGCGATGCAGCAGGAAACGGATGGCGGCTACTGCATCCCGGCGATGCACCCAGCTGAGCCACTGTTTCCCGCTGCCCAGCCAGTTGGCGATACCGAAACGGAAGGGCCGCGCCATTTCCACCATCGCGCCGCCTTCGCGATCGAGTACCACGCCGAAACGCAACAGGCAGACCCTGGTACCGCAATCGGCAGCGGGCAGCGCCGCGGCTTCCCAGCGCTGGCACAGCTGCTGGGAGAAACCCGGCACCACC
>JAOUDU010000073.1 GCA_029859085.1 Gammaproteobacteria bacterium
GTCGCGCGGTTCAATTTCCACAGCAGGCCGTCCTTGCCGACAGTTACCACCAGTGGTGTGCCGTCGATATCGACCAGCACGCGTTCGAACCCCACCTCCATATCGATGGTTTCGCCCGGTATGTGCTGGAAGTACCACACCAGTTCCCCGGTGTCCGGCCGCAGCGCGAGGGTGGAGTTGGTGTAGAGGGCGGCATCGCCCGGGGTCATGCCACGGCTTGCTGCCACCCAGGGTTTGGGCTGCGAAGTGCCGATGAAAAACAGCTTGAGTTTCGGGTCGTAGGAGCCGGCTATCCAGGTGTCCCCCCCGGCGCGCATCTCGGTGGGCAGGCCGGCCCAGCTATCACCACCGTCCATCCCGGGGAGGGCTATGGTGGAGGTGCGCCACAGTTCCTTGCCGGTATCGGCGTCGTGCCCCGTGATAAAGCAGCCCTCTTTCTTGTACCACTCGCAGCCGTTGATGCCGCTGATTACCACGCCGTCGCCGATAATCGGGCCCGCCGTGTGGGTGTATCCCTGTTTAAAGTTGGCCTTGGCTGTGCGCCACACCTCCCTGCCAGTGCGCGCGTCTATCGCCACTATCGCGGCGTCGTAGGTCGCCATATAGATTTTATCGCCATAGATGGCGATATTCCGTGTCGGGCCGCCCAGCGTTCGCGCCGCCTCGGGAAACTGGTGGCGATACTCCCAGATCAGCTCCCCGGAGGCCGCGTCCAGCGCCTGGACGATGTTACCCGGATGGGTGAGATACATGATGCCGTTGTGCACCAGCGGCGTGGCCTGGTTGTTCCCCGCTGCCATTGTAAGCACCCAGGCCAGCTTCAGGTTTTTTACTGTTTCACGATTGACCTGGCGCAGCGGGCTGTAGGCCTGGCCGTCAAGTGAGCGACGCCAGCTCAGCCAGTCCTCGGCCGGTGGTGATTGCAACGACTCCGCGCTGACAGCGGAAAAACCTTCGACCTCCCTGTTGGTAAACCCACCGCGGGAGCGGGCGGCTTCATCGATGGTGGCCGCGCCCCCCCACGCTTCCCAGCCGACCTTATCGATATCGCCGTCCCCCAGAGCGGCGAGCTTCGCGGCGGAGGTGAACAGCGCGCCTGTGGCGGACGGGTCCCGGTTAGAGGCGATAATGTAAGAGGCAATCCTGGCTTGCTGCCCATCGGAGACAAGACCGGGGCTGCCAGGCGGCATATTGGCGCGCTGGAATGCGACCAGGGACATTGCGTCCTGGTCGCGCCATTTCGAGAGGAAAGCCTCGCCGCGAAGGGTGCTGCCGTGGGCCGATCCCCGCAGGTTGAGGGAGTGGCAGGTGGCGCAGTGTTCCCGATACAGTCGCTCCCCGTCGGCGGTGAGGTCCGCCGACATCGCGGTCGCAGTCGCGACGATCATGGCTGCAGCCAGCAAGATCCGCGTTCCGGCTGACTTTGCGCGACTGCATATGCCATCTTCTGGCGGCTTACGGGATGCTGGAATGATGCTCATGGCCTGGGACCTCGGCGGTGCGATTTGGGGTATGCCGCAACAAACTTGTTTAAAACAAGTAATGTTGAGTTTACAGGCAGAACCGTACCCTGTCACACATTAATAGCCGCCTGGTTGCAGCTATGGCATCACAGACCCCAACGCTTTATCACTATCTTTTGCTCGGTCGGGGTGAGCCGGCCAATTTCGCCGAGAAGCCGGCGGTTGAGGGAAGCCTGCTCCGCTTCATC
Source organism: Gammaproteobacteria bacterium (assembly GCA_029859085.1). Classification (GTDB taxonomy): domain Bacteria; phylum Pseudomonadota; class Gammaproteobacteria; order Pseudomonadales; family Halieaceae; genus JARRPM01. The sequence goes on from JAOUDU010000073.1 coordinate 1,712, forward strand.
GCCCGGGTCGGCAAAGGGGCCCCCGGGTATCGCATCGAGCATCGTGGTGCCTGACTCATCCCCATACCTGGGCGCATCGAGTGACTGGTCAAAATTGCGCAACTGCAGCAACTCGCGCGTCCTGGCAACGGGCAGCCCGAGCGCCCCCGCCAGCTCCGTATCGCGCAATACGGTACCCGAGCGCGCCAGGCAGAGCTGGCAAGACAGAAGCTGTACAAACAGGAGGGTCGCCTCTGGCAGACCCGGCTCAGGGTCCATTCGGCAGGTCAATGAGCGATGCAACAGGCCCGGCGCACCCGTGGATCGTGCGCGGGCGGCCTGTCGGTAGAGCCGTCAGGCAGTGGGCATTAATCCGTATTGCTTGCCTTTACGCAATCCGTTTGCTGGGAGGCGGGGAGCCTGGCGTTAGATATATTGCATGACAGGCGCTCGCCCCAGGCCCGCATTTGCCCCTGGAACTCCTCAAAGGTTATCCGCTCCTGTTTTCCGCCGCGCTGAGCCACCAATTCCGCCAGCATCTTCTTGCTGGAGCTTTCGGTAACCTCCACCTGAAAAGTCATAGCCAGGATGTCGACCTTCTCCATCACGCTTTGCATGGCTGAAATGCCCGCCCCGACGACAAAACCTATCGGTGTATATTCGAGTAAATTACGTTCCTTTTCCTGCAGATAAATATCCGTCAATGCAAGGCGCAGAATAAGAATGTTTGGCCCGGGTTCGGTGACCACGTTGTAACCGCCGTTTTTGAGTGATTCTGAAAGATCCGAGCGCATGGCCTCTGCGATCGCTGTAAGTGTGGAGGGCTTTGCACCGGAATAGGGAGAGCTGGGCGAAATGTGGATTTCAGGTTGATCGATAAGCACACCCGTGGAGGCCGCCAACAGGCTCTTTGCGTCCGGGCTTATATAAACCCAGTCGTTGGCGCCACGAGGTTTGAGCAATGTGTAATCACTCAGGAAGCCCTGTTGATAAGAGCGGGTGGTCGCGAGGTTGTCAGTGGAGGCGCAACCCGCCAGGAAGAGCACCATGCCCGCGAGGAAAACAGTGGAAAATCCGGTAACAGCGTTCTTCATATTGGTTCACCTTGTTCGTGCGAGAAAATTGCGAGTACCAGCAGTATAGCCCAGGCAGGGGTACTACCGGGTTTATTTGCCAACACCGTTAAACAGTGTGTTCTGCCTGTCCATACGCTGCTCCCTCGAGCCGAAGCGGGGAGTGCGGCCGGGCGCGACTACATGGCCTCATCCCGCAGTTTCTTCCGGACGTCCATCAGCACCGCACCATAGATATTCCTGCCTCGCCGGTCGCGGCCGCAGCCCCAGAAGTAGTCAAACTGCGTCGTTTCTACCAGGGTCTTTTCACCGGTCTCCAGCAAGCGCTGCGCAACTTCGGGATGGGTCCGACACTTGGTATAGATTGCACGGGTCATGATCACCCGCCGTATTTTCGACCAGTCCTTGCGGATCCTGACAAACCGCCTGCGGCCCAGTCGTCGCGCCAGTTTCGGGTGCCCGGCCTGGCGCACTTTTTCACGCTCGGCGGGATCTTCGAATTTCATGCCCTGGAAGTAATGCTCGACCGAGGGCCAGTGAACCCCCTCCAGGTCGAAGCCATGACGGGAATAGGTGGACAGCATCTCGTGCACGTCTGTACGCGACAGAAAAACGGATTGGTCTGCAAGGTCAGGTTTTAACTGCATGGACTGAGACTACCAGTTGGCGTTCGGCCCTGTCGAGGATGGTGGGAATATCGGACAGAACTGCCGCTCACACCCCGGGTGCCAGGCAGCTTGTGATGCGGCGAAGGCAAGGTATAGAAGATATAAAATATGGATTATGGTTCCAGGTTGCCTTTGTACAGCAGGTAGGCTTTATCCGCCGAAAGCGTTCTGGCGCGGGAAAGGCAGTTGTCGGTTTGCAACTCGTGCATTTCGACCTGGTTTTGACGAGACATTCTCAGGTCGCGCAAGACGCTGCTTTCGTAATTGTAATCGATAGGTACTGGTGTCTGTGTGCAAACGCGCCGATTCTCTGTAGTGGCGGACGTATTGCTTTTCTGGCAGGCCTTGAGCTCTTTGCCGCCAAGGCCTTCGCAGCTGACGGTCTTCCCGGGGACGTTAACAGTCACAATTTGGCAAGCCTCATATACGCGATACCCGGTCGCCAGCAGGTTTTCCTTGTCTGCTATCTCGTTGTTGAGGTCCGTCAGGGCGCGCTTTCGTTGGCGATAGCCATTGGTAGCACTGCAAACACTCTCGGCCCTTTCATCGGGGTTCATCGCATGAAAGTCTTCCATGGTCGTACAGGAAACAAGCAATGCCAGTGGAATGACTGCGTAGGATTTCTTCATGTCCTTTCTCGGGGGAATTGTATAAATCGGGTATAAAACGCTGGCGCTGAAAAACCCGGGAACCAATTTTCTGGTCCACTTATAAGCTATACCTTTTACCTGCCGGGGGTCTACTCCTGATTCGTCGGGCTTTTCAGGATACATTAAATGCCGGGTGCTGCGTTCGCGGGCCCCAATACGGACAGGACTTACCCGCTGCTTCCGGAGGATAGCGAATCAACGGTTGTTTATGCTTATACTGACTTGGTCTTGCGGCAGCGACCGCCCACCCATCCTGAACCCGGGGAACATGCCGGCGCGCCTATGAATGAGATTGGTACACAAGTAGCAGGGCCCATTTTGCAGAGGTACCTGGTGTTCGGGGCATCGGGGTATATCGGCAGCAATCTGGTGCCGTTCTTATCGGGGCGTGGGCTGCGGGTGCGAGCGGCCGCGCGGACTATCGATGTGCTGCGATCACGGGGCTGGCCGGGGGTGGAACTGGTGCAGGCCGACGCGCTGGACACCGCCAGCCTGGCGGCGGCCCTGGCCGGCGTGGATGTGGCATTTTACCTTGTGCATTCGATGGCGGCAGGCCGGGATTTCGGCAGGCTCGACCAGGAGGCTGCCGCCAATTTCGCAGCCGCTGCAGCCGCAGCCGGCGTGGCGCGCATCGTGTACCTTGGGGGCCTGGTGCCGGAAGGGGCCACGGGGGAACATATTGTCTCGCGGCGCGAAACGGGGGAAGTGCTGCGTGCCGGCGCGGTGCCGGTGACCGAAGTGCGCGCCGGAATCATTATCGGTCCCGGTTCCGCCGCGTTTGAGGTCATGCGGGACCTGGTGCTGAACCTGCCTGTGATGGTCACGCCGCGCTGGGTGAGGGCCAAGTCGCCCCCGATTGCGCTGGAGAACCTGCTCGGCTACCTGTTGGGGGTGGCGAACAGTGCCGCTGCGGCGGGCCGGATCTACGATGCCGCCGGGCCTGGGGAGGTCAGTTACGAGGATATGATGAGGCTGATGGCGGAAGTGGCCGGCAAGCGACAGCCGGTTATCTTACCCGTTCCAGTACTCAGCCCCGGCCTGTCTTCCTACTGGCTTGGCCTGACTACCGCCGTGCCTCCCGACATAGCGAAGGCGTTGATCGGCGGCCTGAAGCACGATTTCCACGCGGACGATGCGGCCCTGCGACAGCTGGTACCGCAGCGACTGCTGAGTGTGCGGGAAGCGATTGCCGCTGCCTTCGCCGCCGAGAGGTCGCATCAGACCGTGACGCGCTGGGCGGAGGGGGCGTTTGCCCTGCGCGGGTTCCGGCACGACGTGGCGTACTACGCGAAAAAAGCCAGTGGCAGCGCGCAGGCGGCGACCTCGCCCGCTGCGGTCTGGGAGCAGCTGATACGCCTCGGCGGTCGCAACCGGTACTTTTACATGAATGGACTGTGGTGGCTGCGGGAATTCCTGGACTGGTGCGTGGGAGGCCCCGGCTTCTCCCGTGGCCGTCGCGATCCCGATGAGCTGCGCCTGGGCGACGTGGTGGATTACTGGACGGTTATCGGCATCGAGCCGGAACGCCACCTCACCCTGCACTTCGGCATGAAGGCTCCAGGCTCGGGTATTCTTGAATTCGACCTTCGACCCATGGAGTGTGGAGGTACCGAGGTGAAAGTAACCGCTTACTGGCATCCACGGGGAGTCTGGGGGTTGTTGTACTGGTATGCACTGGTGCCGGCGCACCTGTTCCTTTTCAGGGGCTGGACCCGGGCGATCGCCCGTCGCGCGGAGGCCGCGGCCGGTGTCCCGGCAGCTAACTGACGAACCCCCAGGAAAATGGGCTAGGCCGTACCTGCAATCAGCTCGAGCAGCCCGGTCGTTTCGCCAGGCATGTTGTTCGCCACCATATGATTGGTCGGAAGCTCGAAGTAGCGCCACGCGCCTGAGGCCTGAGCCCGGCGAGCCGCCCGCCAGAAGGCCGAGTCCCCCAGGTCAGTCTCCGGCGAGCGCGTTGCCTTGATGTAGGTCCGCGTAAAAGGGAACTCCTCCAGCGGCTTTGCGAGATATACCGGTTCTGTGAAGCAACCGCCCGGGTGAGTGGTTCTGCGAATACCCATCCACTGCGCCTCGGCGGGGTTGTCGTATTCGCGAACCGGCCCGGTTACCAGCCAGTCCTCGCCGAGTTGAATCCTCGCCCTGCCATCTCCGCGCACAAGGCCGACCAGGGTGTCGCCGCTGTCGGGAACGAAAGCATCCAGGAACACGAGGTGTTTTACCCGCTCGGCGATGTGCTCGAGAGCCCCGGTGACGACGAAGCCCCCGTAGGAGAAGCCGACCAGGACGATCTGGTCCAGGTCCTCGTAGAGGATGTGATTGACCACGTCCCGTATATGCGTGCTCAGGTTGACCAGGGGGCTCGCCAGGTGAGCCCGCTCGCCTATGCCGGTCAGGCAGGGGGTTGTGACCTCGTGTCCGCCGGCGCGAAGCATCCTGCGGACATGCCGGAAGCCGTGGGCGCCACCCCAGGCGCCGTGAACAAGTACGAACGTGGCCATCTGGACTCCTTCGCCGGGACCAGCCGCACACTCTAATGGGACAGCCGGGCAGTTACAAACAGGCAAGGCGCCATATTACACCCGATTCCCCCGCTGCCCAGACGGGGGCGGGGTGTGCCAATGTATTGGAGCGACTCATTGATCAAAGTCCCTTTGATTGCCATACTCTGGCTATCGCCGCAGGCTGCCAACGGAGCGTGACAATCCAATGAGATACGAATCACCATCAACAACCCGGGAGGCCGCGGCGCTACTGGATAAAGAAGCCGGGGTTGCACATGTGCTCGCCGGCGGCACCGACCTCCTGGTGCGCATGAAGCTCGGCCATATCGAACCGGACCTGCTGGTGGATATCAAGCGCATCCCCGCAATGAAATCCATCAGCCACAGCGCCAGGGGCACCCGCATCGGCGCCGCCGTATCCGGAGCTGAGCTGGGTGAGCACAAGGCCATTGCCAAAGCCTGGCCCGGGGTGGTGGAGGCGACCAACCTGATTGGTTCGGACCAGATACAGAGCCGCTGCACCATGGTGGGCAACCTGTGTAACGCATCGCCGGCGGCGGACAGCGTACCGGCCATGATCGCGGCCGGAGCCAGGGTCGTGGTGGTGAGCCGGCGCGGGCGTCGCACGGTCCCGGTCGAGAAAATCGTCACCGGCCCCGGCCGTACCTCCCTTGCCAGGGGGGAGGTCATTGAAGCCGTCGTCCTGCCCGCGCGCCCCGCCAGGTCCGGGGATGCCTACCTGCGCTTTACCCCGCGCACGGAAATGGACATTGCCGTGGTCAGCGTCGGGGTCAACCTCACGCTGGAGCGGGGGCGTGTCAAGACCGCCAGGGTGGTTCTCGGCGCCGTGGCGCCAACCGCTATCCTGGTACCGGCGGCGGCAAAAGCCATAATCGGAACCAGGCTGGATGACGATGCCCTGGACAAACTGGCCGCCGCCTGTTCTGCGGCCTGTAATCCCATCGATGACAAACGCGGCACCATCGAGTACCGGACAAAAGTCGCCGGCGTACTGGCCAGGCGCGCTGTCAAAATCGCCTTTCAACGTGCAGGAGGTGCCTGATGGCCGCTGTTCTCGTCTCAACCACAATCAACGGCGACGCGGTGCAGTATGCCTGCCCGCCCGATGAGTCCCTGCTGGACGTCCTGCGCAACCGGCTCGGCCTGAGCGGCGTCAAGGAGGGCTGCAGTACCGGCGACTGCGGCGCTTGCAGCGTTACACTCGACGGTCGCCTGGTATGCTCCTGCCTGGTGCTGGGCGCGGAGGCGCAAGGACGGGAAATAGCCACCATCGAGGGCATGGCCCAGGATGGCAAGCTGCACCCGCTGCAGGAAAACTTCATTGAGTACGCCGCCCTGCAGTGCGGGATCTGTACCCCGGGATTCCTGATGGCCGCGAAAGTATTGCTGGAGCGCAACCCCGATCCCACGGAAACGGAAATCCGCTATGCCCTGGCGGGCAACCTGTGCCGTTGTACCGGCTACGACAAAATCGTCCATGCCGTGCAGGCCAGTGCGAAAGAAATGAGAAAACTCAACAAAAAGAAAAGCCGAAAGAAAGCCAGGGCATGAGCAGCCAGATTGAATACATTCCCGCAACTGCGCAACAACTGCTGTAACGAACACCGATAGGAAGCTGACATGGGCAACGATCCGAGCTATACCAACCAGAAATTCAAAGTCATCGGCTCCCGCGTAAAGCGCCCCGATGGCATTGACAAGGTGACGGGCCGGGCGAAATACGGCGCTGATTACAATGCCCCCGGGCAGCTGGTGGGCCTGTTCCTGCGGTCGCCCCACGCCCACGCCCGCATCGTCAAGATTTCCACCTCCCGGGCCGAGAAGCTCAGCGGTGTGAAGGCGATTATCACCTGTGACGACCTGCCCGACCTGACCAATGGCGATGCCGCCGCCAGGGACATACTGGAAAATTGCATGGCCCGGGGCCGGGCGCTTTACGACGGTCACGCAGTTGCGGCAGTGGCCGCGGTCGATGCGAAAACCGCGAAAAAGGCATTGAAACTCATCAAGGTGACCTATGAGGTGCTGCCCCACGTAACCGACGTGGATGAAGCGATCAAGCCCGATGCGCCGGTTATTCACCAGGACATGTATACCAACGGAGTCGAGCCCAGGCCCAGCAAACCCTCAAATTTGTACAACGTGGCCGAATTCGGTCACGGCGACGTGGAGGCGGGTTTCGCCGAGGCTGATGTCATCGTCGAGAAAAGCTACAAAACCGAGCAGACCCACCAGGGTTACATAGAGCCGCACGCCTGTGTCGCCAGCGTCAATTCCGATGGTACGGGCGAGTTGTGGGTAACGACCCAGGGCCATTTCACCTACCGCAGTG
>JAOUDU010000719.1 GCA_029859085.1 Gammaproteobacteria bacterium
TGACGCGATGTTCAGGCCTGACCAGATATGACACAGACTTTCAGCCGCCGCGATGTGCTCAGGCAGGGTCTGGCGATAGCCGCTGCGGCCGGGATTGCCCCGGGCCGCTACGGTGAAGAGGATTGGTTGTTCCAGCCGGCTGGCCAGTTGGAACAGGCCAGCCCCTGGTTTGACAGATTGCCGCCGTCGTGAGCAGCAACCGGGAGGCCTGGCAGGCACTTCTTGCCCAGTTGAAGCAGCGTATGGCCTTTGCCGAAGGCATGGGCGGGACCGAAAAAATAGCGCGGCAACACGCCCTGGGCCGGGGTACAGCCCGGGAGCGTATCGCCGGGCTGTGCGACAACGGAAGTTTCAACGAGTACGGTGCACTGGCTGGAGGCAGCCATCCCGCTGGCGACGCACCCCTGGCCGGCGACGCACTGGTGGGTGGTACCGGTCGCGTCAACGGCAGGACCGTGGTCGTGATGGCCGAGGATTTTACCGTAAAGGGCGGTTCCATCGGCCATCCCAATGCCGCCAAGCGCGCCCGGCTGGTGCGCCTGGCCCTGGAGCAGCAGTTGCCGCTGGTGCTCATGCTGGACGGCGCCGGTGAGCGCGCCGGCAACCAGGGCGAGCGCTATCCCAATACCCCGGGTGATCTGCAGCTGCTGGCTGACCTGCAGGGACAGGTACCCATCGTCTCCCTGGTACTGGGCACCTCCGCGGGGCACGGCGCGCTGGCCGCTGTATTTGCCGACCTGGTCATCATGTGCGAGGGAGCAAGCCTGTTTTCGGCCGGTCCTCCCCTGGTGAAGGCCGCACTGGGGATTGAGACCAGCCCGGAGCAACTGGGCGGTGCGGTAATGCACACCAGCCAGAGCGGCGTAGCCCATAACCTGGCCAGCACGGAGCAGGAGTGCTTCGCCATGGCGCGCTATTTCCTGTCCCTGCTGCCCCGGCGGGCGGGAGAGGCTCCGCCGGAACAAGCCGCCGGCCCCGCCACTCAGCCCAGGCAGGTCGAAAGCCTGCTGGATATTATTCCGCCCCAGGCCAATCGGGCCTACGATATGCGGCGGGTGCTTGACGAGATATGTGACAGCCAGTCGTTATTCGAACTGCAACCGGATTACGGGCGCAACCTGATCACAGCGCTCGCGCGGATAGGTGGTATCCCCTGCATGCTGTTGGCCAACCAGCCCAATGTGCAGGCCGGGGCCATTACCCGGGAGGCAGCCCGGAAGGCCACCCATTTCCTCTCGGTGGCCAGTGCTTTCGGCCTGCCACTTGTCAGCCTGCTGGATAACCCGGGAGTCATGCCGGGTCCAGCCGCGGAGCAATCCGGGGTGCTCCGGGCCGCCGGGGAGATGTTCGCGGCCCAGCGCCGCTACCGCGGCAGGAAGATTGTAGTCACACTGCGCAAGGCCTTCGGCTTCGGCAGTTCCGTGATGGGCATGAACCCCTGGGATAAGCAGGTCATCAGTCTTGCGCTGCCCTGCGTCAGCCTGGGTGGCGTACCGGCGCTTGGCGGCGCTGAGGCGGCGCGTGCCAGCAAGGAGCAGGCGGAGCACATGCGTGAGCTCCAGTCCGGGGCCTGGATACCGGCGGACGGCATGGCTTTTGACAAGGTTATCGACCCGAGCGACCTGCGCAACGAAATTATTGCGGTCCTGCGCAACTGACGCCCGGCCGCCAAAGAGCAGCTGCACTTATGGTCCGCTGCAGCTGTTGGCATTGCCCAGCAAGCGGAACTGTTGCGGTGTTTTGCCAGTCCATTTCCTGAAGGCGCGGTGAAATGCGCTGATATCGGAGAAACCCAGCAGTTCGGCGATTTCTGTGTTTGTGTATTTTCCGTTTGATAAATAATCGATCGCCGCGTCTCGCCGCGCCTCGTCCTTGATCTGCTGCCAGGACAGCCCCTCGCTCTTGAGGTGCCGGTGCAGGGTCGTGGTCGTCATATGCAGCCGCTCGGCTATGTCCGGCAAGGTCGGGATAGCCTGGTTGAAATTGATGCCGAGCAGACCTCTGACACGACTGCCAAGGCTGAGTTTCAGTTCGTCCAGCTCCAGCAGTTTTGCCGGAAAGCTGTCCAGCATTTGCGACAGGGTTGCTTCATTCTGTACGACGGGGAAATCCAGGTAACGCGGGTTGAAATAAAAGGCGGACTGCGTAGCGCCGAACTGGACGGGTTTG
>JAOUDU010000074.1 GCA_029859085.1 Gammaproteobacteria bacterium
GTCGATCACCTCCAGGCCGCGGGCCCGGGCGGCATAGACACTGAGGTTGAGCGCGGTCATGAAGCCCAGCCGGTCCGGGGTGTGGCGCACCCGGGTGTCCTTGGACAGGTCCGAGGTCCCCATCACGATTCCCTTCAGGCGGGGGTGGGCGCCGGTCACCTCCTTGATATTGAGGATGCAAAGAGGTGTCTCGATCATCAGCCAGAACTCGACGCTTTGCGCGCCGCCCGCACTCTCGAAGGCCGCAATCGCCTCGAGCACATCCGCGGCGCAGGACACCTTCGGAATCAGGATGGCATCGGGCGGCACGCTGGCGGCGGCTATCGCGCGCAGGTCATCCGCGCCCCAGGGCGTGGACAGGGCATTGATCCGAACCAGCAGCTCGCGATGGCCATAACCGCCCTCCGCCAGCGCGGCGACGATCTGCTCCCGCGCCAGCGCCTTCGCATCCGGCGCGACCGCGTCCTCGAGGTCGAGTATCAGGCCATCCGCGGGCAGTGACCGGGCTTTGTCCAGCGCGCGCGCGTTGGAACCGGGCATATAGAGCAGTGAACGGCGCGGTCTGATGGTCATGTTGCATCTCCTTGAGGCGAAGCCTGTTGACAGGTATGGCGAAATTCGAAGGGCTGCCAGCATACAGAAACCGGCACCGCGCAGGCAACAACGGCGAGGCCTGGGGCTGCCAGGACGGTCGCCGCGCGGCCTCGAACAGTCGGGGTTTCGCGTCCCCGGTGTTGATCCGGATCACTATTTCAGGGGAAACAGGCTGTGAGAAATTGCGCATGGAATGCGCTGAATATTTACTATTTTTACTGCTCCCGTTGCCTCAGGATGCGCAGCACTGGCGGGGCGCTGTTGCCCGTCGTACTGTAAATTCTTACTTTGAGGTAAACGCAATGAACAAAGCTCTCGCACTAGTCGCATCCGCCCTGCTGGCCGCCCCTGTGGCAACCTTTGCCGCACCCGGTGATGGCCCGGTAAAAGGCGACCGCAGCTTTACCGTTTCCGGTAGCGGCACCAGCGACAACGATTTCGACAACACCGCCTACGGCGTGTCAGGCGAATTGGGCTACTTCCTGACCGACAAGTGGCAGGCCGGTATCCGCCAGAGCGTCAACGGCGTTGACCAGGACCAGGGCGGTAACAGCTGGGCGGGGTCAACCCGCGGTTTCGTCGAGTACAACTTCCTCGACGGTAACTACCGTCCCTACCTGGGCGTCAACCTTGGCGGGATCTACGGTGAGGACGTTTCCAACACCGGCGCCGCAGGTATCGAAGCCGGCATGAAGCTGTACGTGTTGAAGAAGACCTACATCAACTTCGGCGTTGAGTACTCATGGCTGTTCGATGACACCGACGGCTTTGAAAACCAGTCCAACGACGGCATCTACCTGTACAATGTCGGTGTTGGCTTCAACTGGTAAGATCGACCGCGACTGCCCGCAACGGCAGTCGCAACACAGTAAAACGCAAAACCCGGCCCCGCGCCGGGTTTTGTCATTTTCAGTACCCGGTTTTTCAGCCGGAACCCCTGTCTGTCCAGATTCCTGCCATTTTTCTCAGCAGTAAGCGCGGGGGTTTCTATCCCCAGGCGCGGTTGTATGCCCGTGCCGCTGACGATAAAATACGCGGCTCTATCCAGCAAGCTGCCCGAACACACGGTCACCCCGTTCAGCACTTGCCACCACCCCGTTCATCGTAAAAGGCAGGAAGCAGCATGACTGACGTCTCCCGGACAGGCGGATCACTACTTGGCCAGGCAGCGGCTGTGCTGCAGGGCACCCAGGGCCTGATCGACCGCGCGTTGAGCGCCCTCAAGGCGAAAACCGTCGAGGGGGGCAAATTATCAAACGCGAAACTGGATGCGTACCAGCTGGTGTCCTATGAACTGTCCCTGTGCTGGGCGGAGTGCTGCGCAGCCCGTTTCATGCTGGATCACTCGAATCAGTGCCAGGACGAATTCACCAGCCGCCTGTGTGCCCTGTTCTGCGCCGAGGCGGTCACTGCCAGCTGCGCCCGCCTGCGGGCCCGCCTCGCGGATTTCGAACTGGCGGACTCCGATATCGCCGCGGTGCTCAGTGATAATGCGGCGTTCCTGTCGGGCCAGCTCAGCGCGGTGAATATCGCCGCCATCGGCCAGGACGTGCTGGAACGCGGCGCCGACCTCGGCCCGGACCTGCTGGAAGAGCGCTACACGATGATGCGCGATACTTTTCACAAATTCGCGGACGAGGTGGTCATGCCGCTGGCGGAGGAAGTGCATCGCCACGACCTCATCATTCCCGATGCCATCCTGCTGCCACTGAAAGAGATGGGCGTGTTCGGCCTGTCGATTCCCGAGAGCTACGGCGGCCTGCAGGAGGATGACAAGGAAGACACCATGGGCATGATCGTGGTGACCGAGGAATTGTCCAGGGGCTCCCTGGGCGCCGCGGGCAGCCTGATTACGCGCCCCGAGATCCTGGCCCGGGCCCTGCTCAAGGGCGGTACCGAGGAACAGAAGCAGCACTGGCTGCCGCAACTGGCCGTGGGCGAACCCCTGTGCGCCGTGGCGGTGACCGAGCCCAACTATGGCTCCGATGTGGCCGGCGTCAAACTGAAGGCGACTCCCGCCGAGGGCGGCTGGAAGCTCAACGGCGCCAAGACCTGGTGTACCTTCGGCGGCAAGGCCGGGGTACTGATGGTGCTGGCGCGCACCAACCCCGATCCCGCCCGGGGTTACAAGGGTTTGTCGATGTTCCTGGTGGAGAAACCCAGCAGCGACGGCCATGAATTCGAGGTCACGCCGGCCACCGGCGGCAAGCTGACCGGCCGCGCCATCGCCACCATCGGTTACCGCGGCATGCACTCCTACGAACTGTTCTTCGACGACTTCTTCGTGCCAGCCGACCACATGCTCGGCGGCGCGGAAGGCGAGGGCAAGGGCTTTTACTTCGCGATGGCCGGCTTCGCCGGTGGCCGCATCCAGACCGCGGGCCGGGCCGTGGGCGTGATGCGCGCCGCCTTTGAAAAGGCGATCTCCTACTCGAAAGAACGGGTGGTTTTCAGTCACCCGATCGGCGACTACCAGCTCACCCGGGTCAAGCTGGCCCGCATGGCGGCCCACCTCGCCGCCTGCCGCCAGATCACCTACGGCGTCGCCCGGCTGATGGACGAGGGCAAGGGCGACATGGAGGCCAGCGGTGCCAAGCTCTTCACCTGCAAGACCGCCGAATGGTTCACCCGGGAAGCGCTGCAGATTCACGGCGGCATGGGCTATGCGGAGGAAGTACCGGTGAGCCGCTACTTTGTCGACGCGCGGGTGCTGTCGATCTTCGAAGGCGCCGAGGAAACCCTCGCGCTGAAAGTCATCACCCGCTCACTGATAGAAAGCGCAGCCTGAGGAAACCGGCCATGTCACTGAAACTGCAATTGACGCAACAGCCGGAGATCGCCGCGGATGTCCCGGTAGACCTGGCAAGGGTCCACCGGCCCCAGTACGGGCGCTACCTGGACGAGCTGGATCCGGGCCAGGTGTTCGAGCACCCCCGGGGTTTCAGCTTCGAGCGCTCCGGCATGCTCGATTTCGCCCGCACTTTCATGCAGGCCAATCCCCTTTACCTGAACCTGCAGTACGCCCTCGACCACGGCTTCCGCGACCTGCCGGCAAGCCCGCAGATGGTGTTCAACGTCACCCTGTCGCTGGGCGTGCAGAACGACTCGGAAAAGGCCATCGCCAACCTGGGCTACTACCAGGTTCAGTTCCTGCGCCCGGTCTACCCGGGTGATACCCTGCGGGCGTTTACCAGGGTACTGGAGCGCAAGGACCGGGGTCCGGACAAGCCGGGTATCGCCCGCATCCGCACCGTGAGCGTCAACCAGGACGACCAGGTGGTATTGCAATACGAGCGCAAGATCATGGTGGCCTGGCGCGGCGACCGCCTGCCCACTACACCCGCGCCGGCCGTGACCGTTCCCTTTCCGGGCGAGGACGCGCCCGGGATCGAGCTGCCGCTCGCCGGCGGCACCTACGCGCGGGGCCTCACCGGCCCCAATACCTACGCGGAGGATTTCAGCCCGGGCGATATCGTCGTCCACGCCAACGGCCGCACCATTACCGAGGAGCATATGGCCCTCACCTACATGGTGGGCAACAGCCATCCCCTGCATTTCGACCGCATCTTCTCCAGCGGCCTGTCCGGCAAGATGAGCGGCGAGCCCATCGTCTACGGCGGCCTGGTGTTTGCGTGGCTGGACGGCCTGGCCAGTCGCGACGTCAGTGAGCACGCGGTATGGGAGCTCGGCTTCACCGAGGGCTACCACACCCAGCCCGCCTTCGCCGGCGACACCGTGGGCGCGCTGAGCCGCATCCTGGCGGTTGAGGACGCACCCGGGGCAGCCGGCTTCGCGGTCGTCACGATGCAGCTCATCGGCGTGAAGAATATCTCCGCCGCGGCGGCACTGGAGCAATACGGCGCCGACCTGTTCATCAAGGAAGACGCCAAGCGCGACCTGGGCAAGGACAAGATTCCCGCCAAGATTTTTGAAATCGAGCGCCGCCTGCTGATCAAGCGCCGCCCCCGCTGAGGACAAGACTGTGAGCCAGGACACTGTGAAACGGGATCGGCCATGGCTGATGCGGACCTACTCCGGCCACTCCTCCGCGAAGGCCTCCAACGAGCTGTACCGGATGAACCTGGGCAAGGGCCAGACCGGCCTCTCGGTCGCCTTCGACCTGCCCACCCAGACCGGCTACGACTCCGACCATCCCCTGGCCCGGGGCGAGGTCGGCAAGGTGGGCGTGCCCATCGACCATATCGGCGATATGGAGGCACTGTTCGACGCGATCCCGCTGGACAAGATGAACACCTCCATGACCATCAACGCCACGGCGCCCTGGCTGCTGGCCCTGTACGTGGCGGTGGCGGAGCGCCAGGGTGTCGATCCCTCGGCGCTGGAAGGCACCACCCAGAACGATGTGCTGAAGGAGTACCTGTCCCGGGGCACCTATATTTTCCCGCCGACACCTTCGGTACGCCTCACCACCGACCTGATCGCCTACACCGTCGAGAATATACCCAGGTGGAACCCCACCAATATCTGCAGCTACCACCTGCAGGAGGCCGGGGCGACGCCCACCCAGGAGCTGGCCTACGCCCTGTCCACCGCGATAGCCATCCTCGACGCGGTGCGCGATTCCGGCCAGATACCCCCCGAGCGCTTCGCGGCCGTGGTGGGGCGCATCTCCTTCTTCGTCAACGCCGGCATTCGCTTCGTCGAGGAAACCTGCAAGCTGCGCGCCTTCGGCGCCATGTGGGAAAAGATGGCGAAGGAGCGCTACGGGGTCGAGGATGAAAAGCAGCGGCGTTTCCGCTACGGGGTACAGGTCAACTCCCTGGGGCTGACCGAGTCCCAGCCGGAAAACAACGTGCAGCGCATCGTGCTGGAAATGCTGGCGGTCACCCTGTCGAAAAACGCCCGGGCCCGGGCCATACAATTGCCGGCGTGGAACGAGGCCCTGGGCCTGCCCCGGCCATGGGACCAGCAGTGGGCACTGCGCATGCAACAGGTGCTGGCGCTGGAGACCGACCTGCTGGAATACGGCGACCTGTTCGACGGCTCCCCGGTGATCGAGGCGAAGGTGCAGGAACTGGTTGCCGGTGCCGAGGCGGAGATGGCCCGGGTGGCGGAGCAGGGCGGCATGGTGCAGGCAATCGAGAGCGGCTACGTCAAGCGCGAACTGGTTGTGAGCCATACCCGCAGGATGCGCGATATCGAGAGCGGGGAATTGAAAATCGTCGGCGTCAACTGCTACCGGGAGACCGCGGAGTCCCCCCTCACCGCCGGCGCCGACGCCGGCATCATGAAAGCGGATGTGCAGGCGGAGCGCGACCAGATCGCGGCGCTGCAGGCCTTTCGCGCCGGTCGCGACCAGGCGGTGGTTGCCTCTGCCCTGGAGCAACTGCGCGCCGCGGCGGTGGGCGGCGCCAATATCATGCCGCCCTCCATCGCCTGCGCCCGGGCCGGCGTCACCACCGGCGAGTGGAGCGAAGTGCTGCGGGAGGTGTTCGGCGAGTACCGCGCTCCCACCGGGATCGATATTGCGCTGGCCGGGCAGGCCGGCTCCGCGGCGATGGACCAGGTGCGCGCCGGAGTGCGCCGCACCGGCGAGGAACTGGGCCGCCCCCTGCGGCTGCTGATCGGCAAGCCGGGCCTCGACGGCCACAGCAACGGCGCCGAGCAGATCGCTGTGAAGGGCCGGGACGCCGGCTTCGAGATTGTCTACGAGGGCATTCGCCTGACCCCGTCGCAGATCGCCCGGGCGGCACAGGAGGAAGGGGTTCACCTGATCGGCCTGTCCGTCCTGTCCGGCAGCCACCTCGAGCTGGTGGAGGACATCCAGGCGGAGCTGAAAAAAATCGGCGCCGGTGACCTGCCGCTGATCATCGGCGGCATCATTCCGGATGATGACGCCCGGCAGCTGCTGGCCGGTGGTGTGCAGGCGGTGTTCACCCCCAAGGACGTGGATATGAATGCCATCATGGCCCGGCTGGTCAATATCATCCGCCTCCACAACGGCCTGGAAGAGCTGGCCTAGCGCACCCGGTGACGCAGCCGGCACCCAACCTGGACCCCGTTGCGCTTGCCGCCGCCGTGCGGCGTGGCGAGCGCGCGGCGCTGGCCAGGGCGCTGAACCTGCTGGATGACCGCCGGGGCGAATCCCGCCTCCAGGCCTCGCTGTTGCTGAAACAGCTGCAGGCGGGACAAGCGGGCGATGAAGGTCACCTGATCGGCATGACCGGCCCCCCCGGCGCCGGCAAGTCGAGCCTGACCGCCGCGCTGATAGGCGTCTGGCGCCGGCGCGGCCTGCGGGTGGGGGTACTGGCGGTGGACCCCTCCAGCCCCGTCAGCGGCGGCGCCCTGCTGGGAGACCGGCTGCGCATGAAAACCAGCGCGGAAGACGACGGCGTGTTCATCCGCTCCCTGGCCTGCCGCGGCGAGTTCGGCGGCCTCAGCGCCGAGGTGTGGCCGATGAGCCTGGTGATGCTCGCCGCGTTCGACGTGGTGATGATCGAGACCGTGGGGGTGGGCCAGCGGGAGATCGACGTCTCGCGCATGTGCGACACCACCTGCTTCGTCGCCCAGCCCGGATCCGGCGACAGTGTGCAGTTCCTCAAGGCGGGCATCCTCGAGGTGCCCCACGTGCTGGTGGTCAACAAGGAGGACATGGGCGCGGTGGCCAGGCGCACGTTGTCGGAGCTGGGCACTGCCCTCGGGCGGGTCCATACCGACGGCGACTGGGAAGTCCCGGTGCTGTCCGCCAGCGCCACCGCCGGCACCGGCATTGAGGCGCTGGCAGATACTCTGGCCATGCACGGCAAGGCTCTTGTTGAGAGTAAGCGCTTACTCGAGCGGCGCCGTGGCTACCGCGCCCAGTGGCTGCTGAAGCGCCTGCAGGAGGAGTTCGGCAGCCACGGCATCGATCAACTGGGCGGCGAGCAGGCCGTCCTGCAGCAGCTGGCGGCGCAGGACCTGTCGCTGTTCGAGCAGCACCAGGCGCTGCGCCAGCGCCTGTTGGCAACCCATTAATTAACCAGGCAGCGACCAGGAGGTCACCATGCGAAGCCCGAGAGATTTCTTCAAGCCACTGGCGCTGGGGGCACCCGCGCCCCTGCGCGACATCCCGGTGCGCCCGTCGCGGATGATTCACTTCTTCGACCCCAGCAACCCGAAGATGGCGGAGAAGGCCCCGGCCATCGCCACCAAAGTGGATATCCTGCTGGGCAACATGGAAGACGCGGTCGCCATCGACAACAAGGAAGCGGCGCGGGAGGGCCTGATCAGAATCGCCCGGGACAACGACTTCGGCGACACCCAGCTGTGGACCCGGGTCAACAGCCTGGACAGCCCCTGGTTCCTGGAGGATGTCACCCGCATCGTCACCGAGGTGGGCGCCAAGATCGACGTGATCATGCTGCCGAAGGTGCAGGGCCCCTGGGATATCCACTACGCCGACCAGCTGATCGCCCAGCTGGAGGCCAGGGCCGGGCTGAAGAAGCCGATCCTGCTGCACTGCATCCTGGAGACCGCCCTGGGCGTGGCCAACGTTGAGGAGATCGCCAACGCCAGCCCCCGCATCCAGGGCATGAGCCTGGGCCCGGCAGACCTGGCGGCATCGCGCAGGATGAAGACCACCCGTATCGGCGGCGGCCACCCGGGCTACCTGGTGCGCAACGACCCGGACCCCGCCAACCCGGAAGCCGAGCGCGGGACCCATGCCCAGGACCTGTGGCACTACACCATAGGCCGCATGGTGGACGCCTGCGTCAGCGTCGGCGCCCTGCCGTTCTATGGACCCTTCGGTGCCATCGATGACCCCCTGGGTTGCGAAGACCAGTTCCGCAACGCGTTCCTTATGGGATGCGTGGGAGCCTGGTCACTCCACCCCAGCCAGATCGAGATCGCCAGGAACGTGTTCAGCCCGCCCGCGGACGAGGTGGTCTGGGCCAGGCGCGTACTGGAGGCCCTCCCCGACGGCTCGGGCGCGGTGATGGTGGACGGCAAGATGCAGGACGACGCGTCCTGGAAACAGTGCAAGGTGATGGTCGACCTGGCGCGGCTGAT
Organism: Gammaproteobacteria bacterium; assembly: GCA_029859085.1. Taxonomy (GTDB): domain Bacteria; phylum Pseudomonadota; class Gammaproteobacteria; order Pseudomonadales; family Halieaceae; genus JARRPM01. The sequence continues at coordinate 8,605 of JAOUDU010000074.1, forward strand.
TGCCGACAAGGATCCGGAACGAAAGGCGCTGTACGGTTTTTGAATTTTCCCCGCTGGCGGCCAGGACTTCCCGCCGCCTGCGCCCGCGGGGTATCCCCCAGTCGCAGCCCCCCCTCATCGCCGGGCAGTCAGTGCGGATGACTGTCAGTCACCGGCACCGGTTGCCCCGCGCCACGCGCGCAATAAGTCCAAAAGCTGGCAATTTCACCATATTCAATGGCAATCGGAGGTCCTCTTGAAGCAAACTAGGCGCACGATGCAGACAGACTATTTCACGATACGCACGCGGCATCAGTGCACATTCCGCCCGTG
>JAOUDU010000075.1 GCA_029859085.1 Gammaproteobacteria bacterium
TTCGCTGTAGCCCAGCTCCGCCAGGTCCGCGTCCGTCATGCTGGTAAGCACCGTGACGGCGATCAGCAGGGGCCTGTGGCCGGAACCGGCCACCGCGTCCGCCGCCGCCTCCATCATCCTGCGCCCCCCGCTGGCGTGGACATTGACCATCCACACACCCAGGTCGGCCGCGGCCCGCACCGCGGCGGCAACCGTGTTGGGAATGTCGTGGAACTTGAGATCGAGAAACACCTCGAAGCCGTCTTTTTGCAGGGTTTCAACCAGCGCCGGCCCGGCCCGGGTAAACAGTTCCTTGCCGATCTTCAGCCGGCACAGGTCGGGGGACAGGCGCTCCACCAACTCCAGCGCCGGTGCGGCGGAACCATAATCGAGTGCGACTATTACCGGTGAATCCATAATTTTTCCCGTTGCGATACCTGCTAGCTGCCCGGCCCGCCGATCGCCTTTATGCTGCCCCAGTGCTTGCAGCCGGGACAGTTCCAGTGCAGGTTCTTGCCCGCGAAACCGCAATGGCCGCAGCGATAGGCCGGCCTGCTGGCCAGCAGGCGCCGGGACAGGGTCTGCAATAATTCGAAGTCTTGCCTGGGCTTGCCTTCGCTGGTGCCCAGCTGCAAGCCGATCAGCTGCGACAGCCCCGCCAGTGAAGGGTACTGCAGCAGCTGCTCTGCCAGGAAATCCCCCGCCGCCGCGCTGCCCTCGGCCTCGACCATATCCGCCGCGACCGCAGCCACCAGGGCGGGTGTCGGCCGCAGCGCCAGGCTATCCACCAGGTATTCCCGCATCGATCGCTGATCGCCGAGCGCCTGGTAGCACAGCCGCAGCAACTCGAAGGTGTCGGGCAGGTAATCGGGATCCTGCTGCCGCACCCGCCGCAGCGCCTGCACCGCCTGCCGGAAGTGACCGCAGTCGTACTCGACCTGTCCCAGCAGCAGGGATGCCCGCACACACTTGCTGTCGCGCTCCAGCGCCTCTGCCAGCAGTTTGCGCGCCCCGGCGAGGTCGCCGGACAGGCGCGCCGCCTCCGCCAGCTCGCAGCAATAGTGCGCGAGCCGCAGGGCTGCTCCCTGGCTGCGCGACAGCGGCGGCTGTTCCCGCTTCTCCCACTGCAATTTGCGCGGCAGCAGGGCTTTCGCCACCTCGATAGCTCTGCGCCAGTCGCGTTCGGCCTCGTAGATTTCCAGCAGGTGGCCCCGCGCCGCCTGGCACTGGCCGGGGAACTCGCGCACCAGTTCCAGCAGTATTTCCTCGGCGCGATCGAGCAGACCCGCGCTGATGTAGTCCCGCGCCAGCTCCAGCCGCGCCCGGGTCTGCTCCTCCACCGGCAACGCGGGCCGCGCCAGCAAATCCTCGTGGATACGAACCGCGCCATCCACCTCGCCCCGCCGTCGCAGCTGGACGCCCATGGCGATATGGGTCCGGGCGCTGCCGCCGTCCACCGCCAGGCCATCGGCCAGGTGGTCAATCACGCCATCCGCCGGCGGATCATCGGCGCGCGGCTGTCCGGAGAACTGTCCGGAGAAATAGGTGCTTACAGGTGGGGGTGATGTTGCGCTGCGCCGCCCCAGCACCCAGCCGATGGCGACAGCGGCAAACAGCAGGCCGAAAACCAGGAGGTCACTCACTGACCTTCAGTTCCGCACTCGGTGTTGCCGCGGCGCGCAACTGCTGCAGTTCCGCCTGGGCCCGGGCCAGTTGCCGCCGGGAAGTCCCCAGGGCCGCCCGGGAACGCAACAGGTAGAACGAGGAAACGAGCAGGCCCGCCAGCCCGCCGAGGGCAAACGCCACCAGTAACCACAGCGCGAGACTGCGCGGGGCAAAACTGAAAAAGAGCAGGTCGAGCGGAACGGCCTCCTTGTTCTGCAGGGCGAACAGCACCCCGAGGGCGACAGCGGCGATGAGAATAACGGCGGTTAAAATTTTGCGCAGCTGCTTCATTGTGACTTCCGGTCCTGGTTTACCAATGCCCGCGTCCTGCCCCGTGCCGGCCGCCATTGCGGCCGGGCGAACTCACAGCCCCAGTTGCAGGCTCATATTGACCCGTTCACGCAGTTCCTTGCCGGGCTTGAAATGGGGGACATACTTGCCGGTAAGCTCGACGGAGTCACCGGTCTTGGGATTGCGGCCACGGCGCGGCTCGCGGAAGTGCAGGGAAAAGCTGCCGAATCCGCGTATCTCGATACGCTCGCCCGCGGCCAGGGCCTGGGACATATGCTCCAGCACGGTTTTCACCGCCAGCTCCACGTCCTTGGACGACAACTGGCTCTGCCGCGCCGCGATGGCTTCTATCAATTCACTTTTGGTCATGTAGCCTCCTTCTGCAGAGGTTTTATTATCGATCCCTACCGCTGGCGAGGTATTGTGACCTTTCGGAATTATTTTCGCAAGTTGTTATTTTTTAACGAAAAAGTGGGTCAACCAGGGTGAATGGATTTCTTTGACGGATGCGGAATGATTGAGTATGTCAACGCTAAACGGCGGCCGCGAAGGGGGAGTCCCCCTTGCGTTCAAACAGTTCATTCACTTCAGGGGGACTCCCCCTTCGCGCCCGCCTTGGCTCCTGCGCCAAAAGCAGGGTCAGGTCTTGAATTGTGAAGCCCAGTCCTAGACTCACGGTGAGAATTAACAATTCGAGACCTGACCCCGGGTTTACGCGGGCAACGGGCCGAGGCCGAATAAATTCGGCCCTACGGAGATAATGGCCGCTCGATCGGAGGACTGGCCCCGCGGCAATCTCGACCGATGGAAGCGGTCTGGCATAGCGCGATGGGGAAGGCGTATCAGGGTGAATATCGGTTCACTGAGCCCTGATACGCCTTCCCCGTCGTGCGAGGGAGCCCAAACAAAAAAAGGCCCGCCGAAGCGAGCCTTTTCTGCGAACCCGGGCCGGGGCCCGGGGTGGGATTTACTTCTCGGCCATCTGCGCCTTGATCAGGTCGCCGATGGTGCCCGGGGAAGCGGATTCGACTTCCTGCTCTTTCAGGGACTTCACGGCTTCCTGCTCATCCTCGTAGTCCTTGGCCTTGATCGACAGGCCCAGGCCGCGGTTCTTGCGGTCCACGGAGATGATCTTGGCTTCGACGCTGTCGCCAACCTTGAACATGCTGCGGGCGTCGTCCACCTTGTCGCGACTGATGTCGGAGGCTTTCAGTACACCCTCAACCTCGTCTGCCAGCTTGATCACAACCGACTTGGCATCCACCTCGATGACCTCACCGGTCACGATGGAACCGCGATCGTGTTCAGCCACGTAGTTGCCGAAGGGGTCGTCTTCCAGCTGCTTGATGCCCAGCGAGATACGCTCGCGCTCGGGGTCGATGGACAGGATGACAGTCTCGATCTCGTCGCCCTTCTTGTAGTTGCGAACCGCCTCTTCACCGGCCTCGTTCCAACTGATGTCGGACAGGTGCACCAGGCCGTCGATGTTGCCTTCCAGGCCGATAAAGATACCGAAATCCGTGATGGACTTGATATTGCCGGTAATCCTGGTGCCCTTGGCGTAACGATCCGCGAAGGCGTCCCAGGGGTTCTGCTGGCACTGCTTGATACCCAGCGAGATGCGGCGGCGCTCCTCGTCGATATCCAGGACCATCACCTCTACCTCGTCGCCCAGCTGGACGATCTTGGAGGGGTGGACGTTCTTGTTGGTCCAGTCCATCTCGGAGACGTGCACCAGGCCTTCAACACCCTCTTCCAGCTCGGCGAAACAGCCGTAGTCGGTCAGGTTGGTGATGCGCGCCTTGACGCGGCTGCCTTCCGGGTAACGGCCGGTGATGGCGACCCAGGGATCCTCGCCCAGCTGCTTCAGGCCGAGGGATACGCGGTTGCGCTCGCGGTCGAACTTCAGGATCTTGACATCGATTTCCTGGCCGACTTCCACGATCTCGGAAGGATGCTTGATACGCTTCCAGGCCATGTCGGTAATGTGCAGCAGGCCGTCGACGCCGCCCAGGTCCACAAACGCGCCGTAATCGGTCAGGTTCTTGACCACGCCCTTCACCGCCATACCTTCCTGCAGTGATTCCAGCAGGGCGTCGCGCTCGACGCTGTTGGCCGCTTCCATCACGGCGCGGCGCGAGACAACCACGTTGTTGCGCTTCTGGTCGAGCTTGATGACCTTGAATTCCAGTTCCTTGCCTTCCAGGTGCGTGGTCTCGCGCACCGGGCGCACATCCACCAGGGAGCCTGGCAGGAACGCGCGAATGGTATTGATGTCCACGGTAAAGCCGCCCTTGACCTTGCCGTTGATAACGCCCATGACCATCTCGTCCGCCTCGTGGGCCGCCTCGAGATCTTTCCACGCTTCGGCCCGCTTGGCCTTCTCGCGGGACAGCTTGGTTTCGCCAAAACCGTCTTCCACGGTTTCCAGCGCCACCTGCACCTCGTCGCCTATGCTCAGCTTGCATTCGCCGTTGGCGTCAAGGAACTGGGCACGGGGGATCACGCCTTCGGACTTCAGGCCCGCATGTACGGTGATCCACTCGTTATCCATGTCGATGACCACACCGGTGACGATGGCGCCGGGTTGCATATCGACGGTTTTCAGACTCTCTTCAAAAAGATCCGCGAAGGATTCGCTCATTGCACATTACCTGTAAAAAATGATCGGCAGTCGCCCGCCTCTAACCGCGCCTCCAGCCGGCGCGGGTCATCCATTGTTAACTGTCGCCCGACACCCTGACTGGATTCAGCGCGAGCAACAGGATTCTGCCACTTTCAAGGAGATCGGCGCGTATCACGCCTTTATAAGACCTTTTTCCCTCACCTTCTGCATCACCTGTGCGAACACATCCCCGATGGGGGTGGCGGTGCTGTCGATGACAATGGCGTCTTCCGCGGGTACCAGGGGCGAGACTTCGCGACTGCTGTCGCGCGCATCGCGCTCCCGTATGTCCTCAAGAAGGCGCGGGAGACTAACATTTTCCCCTTTTTCGATCAACTGCTTATAGCGCCGCTCGGCGCGCTCGAGGGCGCTGGCGGTGAGGAAAATCTTGAGGGGGGCGGCGGGGAAAACCACGGTTCCCATGTCGCGACCATCGGCGACCAGGCCCGGCGCCTGGAGGAATTCCCGCTGGCGCACCAGCAGGGCCTCCCGCACCGCCGGGATCGCGGCCACGGTGGAAGCGCCGCGACCGCCCTCCTCGGTGCGGATCTCGCGGCTGACATCCCGGCCCTTGTAGGCTACCAGGATCTCGCCGCTGGGCGCGGCGCTGAAGCTGACCTGCAGGTGGCGCGCGATAGCGGCCACTGCCGGGTGGTCATCCCAGCTGACTCCCTCGATCAGGCAGGCCTGGCCGACCACCCGGTAGAGGGCGCCGCTGTCGAGAAAGTGCCAGCCCAGGGCGTCGGCCAGCATATGGCTGACGGTGCCCTTGCCGGCGCCGCTGGGCCCATCCACTGTGATGACAGGTATCCCGGCCACGGATCAGTCCGTCATGGCCGATATCTGCAGGCCCAGGCCCCGGGCCAGGGCGTCGAAGCCCGGGAATGACGTCGCGACGTGATCGCAGTCGAGGATGTGGATTTCCCCCTCGGCGCGCAGGGCCGCGACGGCGAATGACATGGCGATACGGTGGTCGTGAAAGGTGCGGATAACGCCGCCACCCAGGGTGCCGCCCTCGATGATGATACCGTCCTCCAGCACCTCGTTGCGGATGCCCAGGGTCGCCAGGCCCTCCGCCATCGAGGCGATACGGTCGCTCTCCTTCACCCGCAGTTCCTCGGCGCCGCGCAGCACGGTGCGGCCCTCGGCGCAGGCCGCCGCGATAAACAGGGCCGGGAATTCATCGATCGCCAGGGGCACCTGGTCCGCGGGGATCTCGATACCCCTGAGCGACGCATGCCGCACCCGGATATCGGCCACCGGTTCACCACCCACCTCCCGCTGGTTGCGCAGGCTGATATCGGCACCCATAAGCCGGAGGATATTGATCACACCGATGCGCGTGGGATTGATGCCCACATGGGTGAGCAGCAGGTCCGAACCCGGGGCGATGCTGGCGGCCACCAGGAAAAAGGCGGCGGAGGAAATGTCCGCCGGCACATCGATGCTGGTGGCCTGGAGGGCGCCGCCGCCCTCGAGGGAGATCACCCCGCCCCCGGTTTTCACCTCGTAGCCGAAGCCCCGCAACATGCGCTCGGTGTGGTCCCGGGTGGGCGCCGGCTCGGTGACCGAGGTGGTGCCGCTGGCGTAGAGGCCCGCGAGCAGCACACAGGACTTGACCTGGGCGCTGGCCATCGGCAGGTCGTAGTGAATACCCTTGAGGGCCCGGCCACCGGTGATATGCAGGGGGGGCCGACCGCCCGCGGCGCCCTTGATTTCGGCCCCCATCAGGGTCAGCGGGTCGATGACCCGCCCCATCGGGCGCCCGCGCAGGGACTCGTCACCGGTCAGCTCGGAACTGAAGGACTGCCCTGCCAGCAGGCCGGACAGCAGGCGGATGCTGGTGCCCGAGTTACCCAGGTCCAGTGGCTGCGCGGGAGCGGACAGGCCGTCCAGGCCCACCCCGTGGATGGTGACCTCGCCGTCCTCGGGCCCCTCGATCCGCACCCCCATCGCGCGAAAGGCCGCCACGGTGGCCAGGGCGTCCTCGCCCTCGAGGAAACCGCTGACACGTGTGGTTCCCCGGGCGAGCGCGCCCAGCATGATGGAGCGGTGGGAGATCGACTTGTCCCCCGGAACCCGCGCTTCGCCGGTGATATCACCACCTGGCAGTACCTTGAATTCCATAGGGCTTCTCTCAGGACTTGCGCTGGCCGCGCTCGGCCAGCACGGCGGCGAATTCATCCCGCGCCTGCTTGGCCCGGGTAAATGTGTTGAAGAGTTCCTGCGCATCCTGATCGACCACCGCCTGGCGCAGCCGGCCGAGGTGCTCACTGAACAGGTCGATGGAATCCAGCAGGGCCGGCCCGTTGGCAATGGCGATATCCCGCCACATGGCCGGGTCGCTGGAGGCGATGCGGGTAAAATCCCGGAAGCCGCCCGCGGCAAAGCGAAAAATATCGGCGCTGGCGGCGGACTGGGCCAGCGCATCGACCAGCGCGTAGGCCAGCACATGGGGCAGGTGACTGGTAGCGGCCAGGACCGCGTCGTGTTCATCCACCGCCATGTCCACCACCTCGGCGCCGGTGCTGGCCCACATGGCCCGCACCAGTTCGACCGCCGCCGGGTCGTTGCCCTCCACCGGCGTCAGGATGACCCGGTGGTTGATAAACAGGTCCGCATCCGATGCCTCCACCCCGCTGCGCTCGGAGCCGGCGATGGGGTGGGCGAGGACCAGTCGCGGCGGCACGGCGCCCACCGCACCGGTCGCGGCGTCCCGCAGGCAGCCCTTGACGCTGGCCACGTCGGTGATCACCGGGCCGCCTTCGCCCGGCGCCAGCCGTGGCAGGATATCCCTGAGCATATCGGCGGCGACCAGGGTCGGCGTGCACACCACCAGGATATCCGCCTGCCCGATCGCCTGGTCCAGGTCGAGGGTGAAATCGTCGATCACCCCCAGCTCCACCCCGCGGCGCAGGGAGGGCTCCCGGTGGCCGTAGCCCACGAAGCGTTTGCTGAAGCCGCTGCGGCGCAGCGCCCGCGCCAGGGAGCCGCCAATCAGGCCCAGCCCCAGGATGACCACCGTGTCTGCGGGGTACGTCACCTGACGGGACACTAGAGCACGGCGCGGGGATAGGATCCCAGCGGCTTCAGCAGGATGGACTGCTCCTCCAGTTCCGCCACGATGGCGGCGATCGCCGGGTCCTGCAGGTGCCCCTCGAACTCGATAAAGAAGACGTAGGCCCACTTTTCCGTGCGCGAGGGCCGGGTATCGATCCGGGTCAGGCTGACCCCCGCCCGCCGGAACGGGTCCAGCAGGGAAAACAGCGCGCCGGGCTTGTTGCGGCTGGAGACAATGATGGAGGTCTTGTCCATGCCACTGGGGGGCACCTCCTCCCGGCCGATCACCAGGAAGCGGGTGGTGTTGTCCGGGTAATCCTCGATGTGCTCGGCCAGGGTCTTGAGCTGGTAGAGATCCGCCGCCATATCCCCCGCCACCGCCGCGACGCCGGGCGTGGTCGCCGCCAGCCGGGCCGCCTCGCCGTTGCTGCTGACCGCCTCGCGCTCGGTATTCGGGTAGTGCCGGTCAAGCCAGCTGCGGCATTGGGCCAGGGCCTGCTGGTGGGCGCAGATCTTCACGACCTCGCCTTCGCCGGTAGCCGGCGCTACCAGCAGGTGGTGGCAGATGCGCAGTTCCACCTCGCCGGATATCTTCAGCGGCGAATCCATGAAATTGTCCAGGGTGTGGCTGACCATGCCCTCGGTGGAGTTTTCCACCGGCACCACGCCGTAATTACACTCCCCGGATTCCACCTGGGCAAACACGGTATCGATGGTCGGCTGGGGCACGCAAACCGCGGCGTGGCCGAAATGCTTGAGGGACGCCGCCTGGGTAAAGGTGCCCTCGGGCCCGAGGTAGGCGACCTGCAGCGGGCGCTCCAGCGCCAGGCAGGCGGACATGATCTCGCGAAAGACGTGGGCGACGCTCTCGCCGGCCAGCGGGCCCGGGTCGCGCTCGATGATGCGCCGCAGCACCTGGGCCTCGCGCTCGGGCCGGTAGTAGACCACCTCTGCCTCCGGCTCGCCCCGCAGCCGGGCAGCCTCCGCATCCTCCAGCTTGATCGCCGCCACCCGCTGGGCGCACTGCGCCCGGCGGCTGATCAGCGCCTGGATGTCCTGGTCGATGGCATCGATGTCCGCCCTGACCTGGTTGAGATCCCTGCTATCCGCCATGTCTGCCGCCATGTCTGAAGAGTATCCGCCTCGTTCCGGTTACGCCTTGCGCCGCTCGAAGTCCTGCATAAACGCGATCAGGGCGTCCACCGCCTCCTCGCTGACCGCGTT
>JAOUDU010000721.1 GCA_029859085.1 Gammaproteobacteria bacterium
TGGCATGGCCGAGGCCGCCGCCCTGCCGGAGGCCCTGCTCACCGTATGGCACAACCTGTTCCAGCGCTGCCACCTGCAGGCCGGGGAGCGGGTCCTTATCCACGGCGGCGCCAGCGGGATAGGCACCCTCGGCATCGCCATCTGCAGGGCCCTCGGCGCGGAGGTGTACACCACCGCCGGCAGTGAGGAGAAATGCCGGGCGCTGGAGGCACTGGGCGCGACCCGGGCTGTCAATTACCGGACCGAGGACTTTGAGCAGGTGCTGGGAGAGCTTGGCCTGAAAGACAGGATCGACGTCATCCTGGATGTTGCGGGCGGTGATTTTATCCAGAAAAATATCAATATAGCTGCGCCGGAAGGCCGGATCGTCTACATAGCCTTCATTCGCGGCGCCAGGGCAGAAGTCAATTTCGGTGCCCTGCTGATGAAGCGGCTGGTTCTCACAGGCTCCACCCTGCGGGCCCAGAATTTCGCCCAGAAGGCGGTGATGGTGCAGGAAATCCTCGAGCATGTGTACCCGCACCTGGAGAGCGGCGCCGTCAAACCGGTTGTCGATCGCATTTTCCCCCTTGAGGAAGCGGAGCAGGCCCAGGACTATATGCAGGGCGGCCAGCACATGGGCAAGATCGTCCTGCAGATGTAGGGCGCCCAAAGGTCTGTTATCGTGGACGCCAATCACCGCAGTAAGTACCCGGCCCCGCCATGAATAAACACTACCGCCAGCTGGCGGCCCTGGCCGCCGTCTCTTTCCTCGCCACCGCTTGCGGTGGTGGAGGCGGCGGGGGTTCCCCCAGCACCCAGCCACCTCCGGTGGAACCACCCGTGGTACCGGCCCCGGAGCTTTTTCGCATTGCCGGGACCATAACCGCATCCAGCAGCCAGGCGGTGGATGGCGATACCAATGACCCGGCCGGCACAGTCCGTGCAAATGACACCGTGGCAACCGCCCAACCGATACCCAACCCCATCACCCTCGGCGGCTACGTCAACCAGCCGGGCTCCGGTGCGCCGGGCCGCTCGGATATCAGCGGCGATACCGATGACTACTTCCGGGTGGAATTGTTGGCGGGCCAGAGCATAACCATGCTGGTGGCGGATTTTCAGCAGGCCGATGCGGACCTCTATCTTTTCGACACCCAGGGGCGCATCCTCGATTTCTCCATAGAGTCAGGGGAAATCGAGACCCTGGTGATTCCGCGTGACGGCACCTACATAATCAATGCCTACGCCTATGAAGGTGCCACCAATTACATTATCGCTATCGGCGACCAGAACGCCGTGTCCAGCCAGAGCAGGCACCATTACGACATCGTACCCTGGCAATCCGTGATCAAGTACCGCAGCGGCGCGGAAGCTGATATCAACGAGCCCAGCCCGACTTTCAGCCGCCTGCGACGCATGGGCCTGGAGCAGCGCGCGGGAGCGCCGGGACGGGTCCGGCTTATGGGCATGCGGCGGGGGCGAACCGGCGGGCCCGAGACCCTGGCGCGGACCGGGCCGGCACTGGACAAACTGGATCGCGTCGACGACCCCCAACTGCGGGCGCGCCTGGAAACCCTGCTGGCGATCAAGTCGCTCGGCCGCGACCCACAGATCGAGTACGCCGAACCCAACTATAAAGTCAGGGCGATGGCTGTACCCAACGACGCCGGTTACCCGTTCCAGTGGCACTATCCTTTGATCGACCTGCCGGCAGCCTGGGATACCACCGCAGGTAGCCCGGAAGTCGTCGTCGCCGTGATTGATACCGGCATCCTGTCCAACCACCCGGACCTGCGTGGCCAGTGGGTGGACGGCTATGATTTCGTGCGCAGTGCCGACAGCGCCGGGGATGGGGACGGCATCGACCCCGATCCGGAGGACCTCGGTGGCGACAGGGGCGGCGCGTCCGGCAGCTTTCACGGCACCCACGTCAGCGGCACCGTCGCTGCAGTGGGCAATAATGGAATCGGCGTGGTCGGCGTGGCCTACAATTCGCGCGTGATGCCGCTGCGGGCGCTCGGGGCCGGAGGCGAGGGCACAACCTATGACGTCGACCAGGCGATCCGCTTCGCCGCCGGCCTGGCCAACGATTCCGGCACAGTGCCGGAGCGGCGCGCCGATATTATCAACCTCAGTCTTGGTGGCGCGCCGTTCAGCCAGTCCAGCCAGGAGCTTTATCG
>JAOUDU010000720.1 GCA_029859085.1 Gammaproteobacteria bacterium
GCAATTACCCAGTCCGGCCGGGTGAACACGGTAGTGCCTGCCGCGCAGCATCGGATGGCGGGTGATATTGCCGGAGAAAATGACCCGGGAAAACACCCCGCTGTCTTCCAGGTGAATCTGCAGCGCCTTGCGGCTCCAGCCTGTCTCCGGGCGCAGTTGTATCGGATAGCAGATCCAGGTGGTATCTGTTTCGGGCAATGTGGTCGGGGTGATAAACAACCCGGGATGTCGCTCGAAGAAGCTGTAGTATGACTGGAAGTTGCGATTGCGCAGTTGCCAGAGCGTATCAATTTTATCCATTTGCGCGAGCCCGAAGGCGGCGCCGGCTTCATTGGGGATAAAGCCGTAGGCGAGGTCCTCGAAAATAAACAGGGAGTCGTAGTCGAGGCCGTCCAGGGTTTCGAGGAAACGACCATCGCTCTCGGCAACCTTCGTGCCGAACATGTATTTCTCGGAAGAGCGACCCCAGGCCCGCAGTCCCAACGCGCGGTCCAGGTACCGGTCGTCGTCGAAGAACACCATGCCACCGTTGCCCAGCGCGGTAATGATATGAAAGATGGAAAAACTGGTAATTGAGATGTCCGCCCGGGTCGCGGTCTTGCGACCGCGCAGGGTACCACCCAGGGTATCGGCACTGTCGTGGATCAATAACAACTGGTGTCGGTCGGCGATTGCCCGCACCGCATCCCAGTCACAGATGCCCCCGATCAGGTCGGGAATCAGTATCGCCCTGGTCTGCGCCGTAACGACGTCCTCGATGCGATCGACCAGGATCTGGTAGTCGGCGAGGCCCACGTCTACGAACACCGGCGTGTACCCGGCCTGGTAGATACTGGCGACATCAGTGGAAAAGGTCAGGGCCGGGGTTATCACCTCCGAGCCCTGGGGCAGGTTGGCCAGGCGCATCGCGATCAGCAGGGCGGAGGAGCCGGAGTTCACCATCACGCCGTGACGTTTGCCCATGAAGTCGGCCACCCGTCGCTCGAACGCGCACACCTGTGTTCCGGGCACCAGTCCCATCGGGTCTGACAGTACGGCGTTGACCGCGTCAATTTCGTTGTGGTCAAACATCGCGCCGCCGTAGCGGACGACGCGTGGAGGCAATTTACTCATGGTATCAGCGCCGTGTGCGGGAGACTTGCCCGAGTATGGCAAGGAAGAACGGACGCCTCAAGTCTTTGTGGGCCCGCCATATTTATACTGTTTGACAGCGTTATAGAAGGTCTGGCAAAAGGGGCTTTCCAGGGTTTTGGGCCTGCCGCAGCACCTGGTCGGGGCCGGGATTTTCATCGCGTTGCTGTTCGACGCAGTCACCGACCCGCTTGTCGGTGCGGCTTCAGACAATCTCCACAGCCGCTGGGGGCGTCGGCACCCTTTGATGTATGCCTCGGCACTGCCAACTGCAATCGGCTACTTCTTTCTATGGTCTCCTCCTGCCGGCCTGTCAGATGGAGCGTTATTTCTTTACTTTGTTACGTTGGCGATGCTGGTTCGCGTCAGCATCACGTTTTATGAAATACCCAGCTCCGCGCTGGTCGCGGAACTGACCGATGATTACCACCAGAGAACTGCGTTCCTGAGCCTGCGCTACTTTTTTGGCTGGTGCGGCGGACTGGCGACCGCGGTAATGACATTTTCGGTTCTACTCGTTCCGACTGATGAATACCCTGTGGGCGTGCTCAACGCCGGGGGCTACCGGGCTTATGGCGCAATCACCTCAGTGCTGATGCTGGCCGCCATTCTCCTGTCTTGCCTGGGTACACACAAATATATACCCCAGCTGAAGATGCCCCAACAGAATGGATACCTTCCTTTCAGGACGCTGGCCCGACAGACACTCGAAACAGTCACGGAAGGGTCTTTCCGCGCACTGTTTATTTCTGCAATGTTCGGGGCGCTTGCGTCGGGCCTCTCTACCTCCATGTCAGTCTATATCAATACGTATTATTGGGAACTGGGCAATACACAGATCGCCATGATCACTTCCACCCTGTTTGGCTCGGCGATTGTAGCGGTACTACTCGCCCCCGAAGTCGGCCGCCGCCTCGGGAAAAAACACGCCGCGATCGTGATAGGAATAATGTCTGCCGTACTGGCTCCGCTGCCCTTCGTCCTGCGAATCCTGGATTGGTTTCCCGACAATGGCAGCAGCGAGCTTTTGT
>JAOUDU010000076.1 GCA_029859085.1 Gammaproteobacteria bacterium
GTGAAAATGACGCTACCGAGAAGCCTCTTTCGGCTGGTATTGCCAGCGCTGCTGTTCGGCGCTGACGGGATAGTTGCGGCGCCTGTCATCCCCGAGCGGGGCGGCTGGTCCGGCCAGATTGCCCTGGGCGCCGGTGCCGGCTCGGCCGAGACCAATATGATCGACGGTATCGCCGGCATCGGGGTGGGTAATGATCGTATCGGCAGCCTCGACGAAAACGCCAGTAGCCAGAACTTCGGCTTTCCCTTGCCGAGCCTGGATGTCGGCTATACCCTCGCCGAGACCCATACACAGTTGTACCTGCAATACGCACAGCAGGGGCCCGCATCACCTGTCTTTCTCGATATTGAAGCCGCAGGCGGGGTGCGGCAAAAGCTGCCCGATGTGGGCATAATCGACGTGGCAGTATTGGGCTCAGCGCCTTCGACCAAGGTCTGGAAGGATCCTTACCTGGCCGGCGCCAATCGCGAGGATACCGAGCGCTCGATATCGGGGCTGATGATACAGTGGCACAACCTGATGGACTCACCCCTGTCGCTGCAGATCTCTTCCCGTGATGTCGATATCGATGACGAGCAGAGCGGTATTTCCCTGGGGCAGTCCGCGAGCGACAGGCTCCTGCTGCGACGCACCGGGGAGGTCTATGGCTATTACGCGCAGTATGAGTGGCAGCTGGGTGACCGGCATACCCTGGTGCCGGCCCTGGGTTACCTGGATTACCAGCTTGACGGGGACGCCATGGCACAGGACGGACTCAATCTGGCGTTGGGTTACCAGTACCGGGGAACGCGCTGGCAATTCGAGACATCCATTTATTACCGCGACCTTGATGCCGATAAAGACAACCCGATCTTCGGGGCTGCGGCCGACCGGGAGGTGCTTGGTGCCGCGCTGGGCTTGACGTATCCGGAACCCCTCGGCTGGAAAAGGTGGGCGGCGAAGGCACGCATCTCCTGGTACGACTCTGACAGCGATATCGACTTTTACGATGAGAGCCTCGGCCTGTTCATGCTGATTGCCACCTACGAGTTGGACTAGATGAAGATGGATTGGATGAAACTTCGGCGGCTGGCCTGCGGCCTGGGCCTGGGATGTTCGATGTCGGCGGGCGCTGCCGGCCCCGCGCTGACCGCGCTGGTGGGGAAGGCGGACAATGCCGAGATCGCCTTTACTGCCCCGGCAGGCATGTCGCGACTCCAGGGTACCCAGGTCACCGTGCAGGGAATGTTTGCCCAGTCTTTTTCCAGCTTCGATGTGGACGAGAACAAGACGACGATCGATGGTGGTGATCCGGATAATGGCTCCGACCCCGTTGTCATCCCCTTCGTCTACTACGTCCGCCAGTTCAATGACCGCTGGCATGGCGGCCTGTCGCTGACGATCCCCTCGGGGTTCGGATCCAACTATGGCAATACCTGGGCAGGTCGTTATCAGACTGTGGACTTCTCGCTGGTCTATGTATCTCTGACGCCTGCGGTGTCCTACCGGGTGAATGAGCGCTTTTCCCTGGGAATGGGGGTGGGAATCAACTACACGGCGGAGACGAGCGAGAACAAGATCCCGCTGCTGCTCAGCCCGGATGACGGCAAGATCAAGTCGGACCTCGATGGTGTCGGTATCAACGTGACGCTCTCGGCATTCTATGAGTTCAGCAATCGTACCCGGGCGGGCATTTCCTGGACCAGCGACTCGGATGCCGATCTGGAGGGCACGATCAAGTTGAGAAAACTTGACCCGATTTTCGATGAGATCGCGACAGATCTGGGGATAAAGAATATTGATACCAAGATAACCAACACCCTGCCGCAGCGCGTGCTGGCCGGTATGTATCACGAATTCGAATCCGGCGATTACTTTACGATAGACGGCATGTGGATGAAATTCTCTGACTTCAGTGTGTCCAATCTGGAGCTAGACGGCAATGACGTCAACATCTCGACACCGAGCATCTACAATGACCTGTGGGCCATCAATGCCGGCTACGGCTTCCGCATGGACAGTCGCAAGACCTACCGGGTGGGCGCCATGTACCTGTCCCAGGGCGTCGATGACGATGACCGGAACTTCTCGATCCGGGTCGATGAAATGTGGGCGATCGGGGCCGGGGTGAGCTATGCTCTCAACGAAGGCAGGAGGGTAGATGCGAACCTGACTTTTCTCAATACCGGCGAGGCGCCGGTGGACCAGACCACCCTGACCGGTCGTGTCGCGGGCAAGAACGATGACCCCTACGCGCTCCTGCTGGAGCTGACCTATAGCTTTTGACCGGGCATTGATGTCTGGAGGACTGATGATGGGCTTGCGACTCTTGCGCCGAAGAACCTTGACATGCTGGCTGATGGCTTTTGCCGCTGTATGCCTGTTTCCGCCCTTGCACGCAGAGGAATACGATGTGGTCATCCTCGACGGTCGGGTCATCGACCCGGAGACCGGTCTCGACGCGGTGCGCAATGTCGGCGTTCGCGATGGTCGCATTGCCGTTGTGACGGAGGATGACATCCGCGGCGCCAGGAGCATCGACGCCACCGGCCACGTGGTCGCTCCCGGCTTTATCGACCTGCACGCCCACGGGCAGAATATCGGCGATTACCGCATGCAGGCCGTGCAGGGCGTCACCACCATGCTGGAGCTGGAGTCCGGCGTGCTGCCCATCGGCGAGTGGTACGACAAACAGGCCGGCAAAAAGCTGCCGATCCACTACGGCGCTGCCGCGGGCTGGACCTTCGCCCGCATCGCAACCTTTGCCGGTGAGCAGCCGGTTTCCACCCCCGAGTATTTCCAGCGGGCGCAGGCGCGCCAGGACTGGAAAATGGACGTCGCCAACGCGGCGCAGCAGCAGCGGATTCTCGAACTGGTCGAGCAGGGCCTGGATGAGGGCGCCCTGGGCATCGGCATCAACGCGGGCTACGCCCCGGGACACGGTCGCAAGGAATATTTCGCGCTGGCGCAACTGGCCGCCGAACGTGACGTGGCGACCTTCACCCACGTGCGTTACGCCAGCAATAGCGAGCCGCAGAGCTCCTTCGAGGCGGTGCAGGAGCTGATTGCCAACGCCGCGATCACCGGGGCGCATATGCACCTGTGCCACATCAACAGCACCTCGCTCAGGGATATCGACGCGATTGTCGGCATGGTCGACGAGGCCTTTGAGCGCGGTATCAACATATCCGTGGGCGCCTACCCCTGGGGCGCCGCCAGCACCGTGGTCGGCGCGGCGATGTTTTCCGGCGAGGGCTGGCGCGAGCGCATGGGCTCCACCGCCCACAATTTCCAGCTGGGCACCGAGCGCATGACCGAGGAGCAGCTGGCCGACTACCAGAAGAACAAGCCGGGCACCTTCATCACCTGGCATTTCCTCGACGAGAGCAACCCGGACGACCTGAAACTGTTGGACACATCGGTGCTGCACCCGCGCATACTGATCGAGTCCGACGAGATGTTCTGGATGTTCATGGACAATCACGACCGGATCACCAACTACGCGGGAGACGCCTGGCCGCTGCCAGAGGGCACCTTCTCCCACCCGCGGTCCAACGGCACCTTCGCCAAGGTGCTGCGCTCCTATGTCAGGGAGCGCAAGTTGATGACCCTGCAGGAGGCCATTCGCAAGATGTCGCTGATGCCTGCCCAGACCATGGAGGGGTTCGTGCCGCAGATGAAGAAGAAAGGTCGCCTGCAGGAGGGTATGGATGCCGATATCGTCGTATTCGACCCGGACACTATCAGCGATGTCGGCACCTACCAGGCGCCCAACCAGCCCGCCGTTGGCGTACAGACCCTGCTGGTCAATGGTGAGCTGGTGGTAGACGCCGGCGAGCTGGTTATCGATGCCGCGCCGGGCCAGCCGGTCCGGCGTACCGGGAAGTAAAGAAGTCGATCCCGCCTAGGGTAAGGTCACCACCAGCTATGCAACTTCCAGTATCGCGGCCGTGCCCGAGGAGTTCTGGAAGGGTCTCAAGCCCGAAGATTTTGCCTGGGCGGGACACCAGGAAATGAAGATCCGGCTCCCGAAGACCGAACAGCCTGATCCTGACAAGCAACCAGTTTATAACCAAAGACTGACGGTAGCATGCCGTGATCAGCCACAGAGGAGGGTAACAATCGTGAAATCCGGATTGTGTCGTATCGCATTTGCAGCCATTTGTCTGACAGGGCCCCTGGCCTGCCTGGCCGAGGACAACCCGCTGGTAAAATACCTGGACGCGCCAGGTGCAAAGACCACTTTGCCGGTTGAAGCGGCCAGGTCGACTTTTTCGCTGGCTTTCGTCCAGGATGCACAGGCAAGGTTCGAGAATTTCCACTACCAGCTGGGCGGGGATCATGCGCTGTACTACAACCTGCACCTGAGCGAGCTGCTGAAGACGGCCGTGTCCAAGCCGAATCCATTGTACCGGCCGCTTGATAAGGCACTTGATGCCGAATTGGGTGACAAGGTCTCCTTCACGACTCGCGAAGGCGAGCTGACGCTCAACCAGTACGTGTTTCACCCTAACCACAGGGTGCAGGCCGTGGTGATGGTGCATGAAGGAAAGATCGTCTACGAGACATACCCCGGGATGAACCCGATGGATTTGCACGTCTGGATGTCGCCGGGCAAGACAACCGTCGGTCTGGTGATCGCCCAACTGGAAGCCGAGGGCAAGATAGACATGGACAAGGAGGTGGTCTTCTACCTTCCGGAGTTCAAGGGTACCAACTGGGACGGTATCACCATGATCGATGCGGCCAACATGGCTACCGCGCTGCAACTGGAAGAAACGCTGGAGGCCATCGTCGATCCCGGGTCCATCATCGTGCGCTTTTTCAGTGCGGAGTTCGGCGCGCCCAACCCCGCAACGGGAAAGGTGGACGACTGGTTGAGCATCCTGAAGCAAGCGCAGAAAATCGAGGGTGAGGCACCCGGTGAGCGGTTCCGCTACTCCTCTGCCGTCACCCAGATCTTCGTCGTGATCGCTGAACGCATCGAGAACAAGACCTGGGCGAAGCTCTTCGAGGAGCGCGTCTGGGGCAATATGACGGCGCGCCTGTCTATGCAACACCACCTGACTCCTGACGGCACGTCCGTGGCGCATGGCCTGCTGTCGACCACGACCGAGGATTTCGCCCGCTTCGGCATGTTGTTCACGCCGAGCTGGGACAAGGCCGCGGTGAAGCAGGTGGTCCCGGCGCAAGTCCTGAAACGACTGCAGACCGCCGGCAGCCCTGAAGCCTATCGACGAGGTGCGAAGTATGAAGGCCAAAAGGAAGACTTTGGCGAGTCGCCGCTGATGAACTCGTATCAGTTTGACGGGGTGTTTGCAGACGGCGCCCTGTGGAAACACGGCAATCTCGGCCAGGGTATCTACATCGATCCGGCTCGTGACTTCGTGGGTGTATACTTCTCCACCAACGGCTACATCCCCCCGTATGGCGAGGACAAGATGCCGGGCTACCTGAGGGGAGCGGCGAAGTACCTGGCGGGTGAGTAACTTGCGGCTTCTTGTGACCAATTATCCCGGTAACCGATATATGAAGTTCTTCCCTTGAAAAATGTTCATTTACAGGGTCTTCGCCTGCCGGTGCTGCAGGGCATACTGCCGCTGCGGCGCGAGGGAATTCCCGCCGACATCATCGCCGGGCTTACCCTGGCGGCACTCGCGATTCCCGAGGTGATGGGTTACACAAAGATCTCCGGGACGCCGCTCGTCACCGGACTCTATACCATGCTGATCCCCACGGTACTGTTCGCGCTGTTCGGCTCGTCCCGCCATCTCGTAGTTGGCGCGGACTCGGCAACGGCGGCCATCCTGGCCGCAGGTCTCATTGGTATCGCGTCCACGGGCACCGATCAGTATGTCGCCCTGGCTGCTTTGCTCGCGCTGATGGCGGCGGTTTTCCTGCTGATGGCGCGGGTGCTGGGCCTGGGCTTCATGGCCGACTTCCTGTCCCGAACGGTGCTGATCGGGTTTCTCACCGGAGTCGGTATCCAGGTGGCGCTGGGCCAGATCAGTGGCATGCTGGGGTTGCAGGGCGGCGGGCACGGCACGGTCGGCAAGATCTGGGCCGATATCCAGCAGCTCGAAGAACTGAACTTTCACGCGTTGGCGATCGCGCTCATCGTGCTGGCGGTCATCTTCGCTTCGAGGCGCATCTCCAGGAAAATCCCGGGGGCGCTTATCGCGGTGATCGGCGCCATCGCCGCGAGTTGGGCGCTTGACCTGGGTGCTACGGTGCCCATACTCGGCGCGGTGCCCGGCGGCCTTCCGCATATCGGGCTGCCCGATGTCGACTGGAGCTGGGAATTGGTCAAGGAACTGGCACCCACGGCGTTCGCGATGTTCGTGGTCATCCTTGCGCAAAGCGCGGCGACCTCGCGCGCCTACGCGGCCCGCTACAATGAGCGATTCAGTGAGAATACCGACCTGGTGGGGCTCTCCCTTGCCAACATCGGAGCCGGCCTCAGCGGCACTTTCGTTGTCAACGGCAGTCCTACCAAGACCCAGATGGTCGACAGCGCGGGTGGCCGTTCGCAACTCGCACTGCTGGTCACAGCGGCTGTGGTGTTGCTGGTATTGCTGTTTTTCACCGCGCCGCTCGCGTACATGCCCGAGGCCGTATTGTCTGCGGTGGTATTCCTGATCGGGTTGGACCTGATTGACCTGGAAGGAATGCGCCGCGTCTTCCGGCAGCGGCGATCGGAGTTCTGGGTGGCTCTGGGTACCACGCTCACGGTCGTTCTGGTCGGCGTGGAGCAGGGCATCCTGCTGGCCATTGTACTTTCGCTGGTAGACCATACCCGGCGCGGTTACCACCCCAGGAACGTGGTGCTGGTACCCGGTGACAAAGGTACCTGGCATGCCCAGCCGGTGTCGACGCACGCCCAGGTGCTGCCTGGCCTGATGATCTACCGCTTCAACCACAGCATGTACTACGCGAATGCGCAACAGCTCTCCGAAGAGATCCAGACGCTCGTCAATACGGCGCAGCCGCCGCTGAGTTGGTTGTGTATCGACATGGCCGCCGTCGATGACATCGACTATACAGCGGCGGAAACGCTGCGGGCCCTGCACGCCTCGCTGAATCAACAGGGCATTCGCGTGGTGGTGGCCCAGGTGCTCGAGGATGTGCGAGCTTCCAGCCGCTACCACTTCGCTGAGCTGTACGGCGAGGATGCTTTTTACCAGGCCATCGGCGATGTAGTTGAGGCCTACCGGGAACAGCAGTAGGCGGCGCCGGTGATGCATTGCTATCCTGCACCGTGTCCGGCTCGGATGTTTCATGAGCGGCCAGGAATTATGACGTTGCCGCGGAGATATTTCCATCAGATAGTGTATGGCCGAACTCTACCTCCGAAACGACTCTCTCAAACAGCAGGACATCGAGAATCCCCGGGTTGCACCGTAGAATCCGATGATCCAGAGGAAAATACATAACCTGCGGTTAGCAGGCTAAACTGGACAATCAATCGGCAGAAAACCGCTCTTCAAAAAACGGCACCTATTGGTGCACTGTCTTTTGCCGATGTACACACTTCCGATCGCGTAAAATAAGCGAATCATGTGCATGGCGATATGGTGGTTCTGCCCTGGGTCCCCATGGTGCGGAGAACGACCCGGCTGGACCACATCGGGATATAGGGGACAGGATATAGGGGACAGACCACAGCCCGCTTTTAGTGGGCTTTCTGCTTTTCAGGATTGGGCTTTAGTGGACCGGGAGATGCATGGGGTCAGGCGAGACGGTCGGTTTTTCTCCAGGCGGCATTTCGCCAACATAGCAGGCAAGTTTGAAGTCACATGCGGCCCATTGCCTGACAAAGTTATCCGCGAAGCTCTGCGCTTTATGGAGACCCATGAAGACTGGATTCACGAGGTAAAGATGGCTGGTTTGCGCGAACAGCTAAAAGTAGGTACCGATCAGCTGGATCGTGGCGAGGGGATAGCAATTCAGTCGAAAGCTGCGTTGGGCTCACTCTTTGAGGATATTATGGGCTAAGCCAGATGCCAGTCCAACAGCTCGTAATAGCACCGGTCGCCAGAGATGATCTCAAAAACATCTATCACTATGGACGGCGACAGTGGGGCAAAGCTCGGTCAGACAGTTATATGGCAATCCTCCAAGAGCAATTTTGGTCGCTGACGGAGCAGCCTTTAATAAGTATTGAGCGTCCAGAGCTCCTGCCCGAAGTCAGTAGCCTGGCCATCCAAAGTCACACAGTGTTTTACCGAGTTGCTGCCAAGCGGATTGAAATCATTCGCGTACTGCATGGCCGACAAGATCCTCAGCGCCAACTAAAATAATCCAACAATCGGCATTACGATTAATGTACAAATGGCAGCGCCTTCGTCGTTTGTGGGACCACCATGGGACCATCTTCACGCCTTTAGATGCTCTCTAATTCCAGGTTCATTTTTCAACGCCCTGATTTAGAAGGCATTGAGGGGCATGGCGAGGCGGAAAAACGCATGGCTCAGGGTTCGAAAAACTCTCCCCAGGGGAGAGTTTTGACGCCGCAGCGCAGCGAAGGCGCCCGCAGGGTCAGAACAGCCCTTGGGCTGTTCTGATCAATCCCTCGCCCGGGCCGCTGATAATTTGCCGACTGCCCTTGCCGAGAGCTTAAGCTGGATTTCGGCCAATCCCGCGCTCTCCGCCATCTACTTTTTTAAAGTTTTGATGCAAGCGCCGCAATAATTTCTTTACGACCTGAATAGGTCAGATCGATAAAATCCAGATCAAGTGAGCCGAAGCGCTCATGCGTAAAGATACAGATACAGCTGTCGCCAACCAATACAACCTCAATCCCAATACTGGCGAGAGTCTCGACAATCAGCGCACACGTTTCCGCCCTTTTGCGGCATGCCGGTTACATTGAAGCGGCTTTCCTGTGCGCCTGGGT
>JAOUDU010000722.1 GCA_029859085.1 Gammaproteobacteria bacterium
CTTTGGTGTTGTCTCCAATCCCTTTGACTACAACACTCGAATTTGGGGCAGGCTGGAGGAGTTGAAGCGGTGTTTTACCACCGCCATGGAAGGAACCCACGATGCGGCTTTTTTAATTTATGATCACCCGACGGTTGAAGCTGCGGAGGTCGATGAGTGGGTCATGACCCTGGATGCTTTTATCACCGCGCATGAAACTACCGGTATGCCCGCCTTTGTAATCTGCACCATGACTGAGTTGCTGCCCGCGGCCATGCGAGAGTACCTGATCCTTAATGGCATCGTCCCGTTGCAAGGATTTGATGATGGCCTTTATGCCTATGCGATGGCAGCCAGGTATCACCGTATCCGCGGCGAACAGCTGGCATCCCTCTCTGTTCCCAGATTTGCCACGCCACCGATCGACAGCGCCACGGCACGATCGAGTGCATTCCTCGACGAATGGGACAGCAAGTGCCGCCTGCGAGGATACGGCCTGGCGGTGCCGGCCGGTGCCGTCGGCAGCGCGCAGGAATTGCCGAAAATGGCGGATGAACTGGGCTACCCGGTGGCGGTGAAGGCGGTAGGCGCCGAGTTTATACACAAGTCCGATATGGGGGCTGTCGCACTCAACCTGCACAATGCCGCAGAGGTGGCTGCAGCAGTTGAAAGGATTTCGATCAGTGTTCAAGCACATAAGGTCACGGTCGAGCGCTTCCTTGTGGAGCGTATGGTAGCTGGATGTGTCGCTGAGCTGATTATTGGGGTTAACAGGGATGAGCAGTTTGGCCCGGCCCTGGTCATTGGAGCCGGTGGAATTCTGGTGGAGTTGCTGGCAGACAGCGTAAGCCTGTTGCTGCCCACTGACAGGGAAGCCGTACACAGGGCGCTCGGAAGTCTAACCGCAGTAAAACTCTTGCAAGGTTTTCGGGGAAAGCCGCCGGGTGATTGTGAAGCCGTGGTTGATGCCGTGATGGCGATTGCCAGCTATGCCGATGCCAACTGGGATCAGCTGGTCGAACTGGATGTTAACCCCCTGATGGTCCTGCCGGTGGGGCAGGGTGTGATGGCAGCTGACGCGCTGATCCGGCTGTCCTGAGCCCCTGGAGTACAGGGGCCCCACACCCCTAGTGGGCCCCGCCGCCAGACTTTCCGTGCCCCTGATCGGTTGACCTGCTCGTGCCTGGCCAGGAGGGGGATGCTGCTGAATCGGGCCAGTCGATGCGGTGTTCACGGGGACTGATGCCAAATTGGGTGGTGTAGGACTTGCTGAAATACGACGAGCTGGTAAAGCCGCAGGCGATACAGATATCCAGTACCGACATGTCGGTCTGAGCCAACAGTTCCCGCGCCTGTTGCAGTCGCAGCACCCGGTAGAAAGCCACCGCAGTGCACTTGAAATACTTGTTGAACAAGCGCTCCAGTTTACGCTGGGACAGATTCACCATTATTGCGAGTTCGGGAATCCTGATAGGTTCCTCGATATTGTCCTGCATGATTTTGACGGCAGTTTGCAGTATGCGTGGTACGTCTGCCTGTTTCGGGGTCAGTATTTTCTGTCCCTGCTCCCGGGTGCCGCTGCCAGCGGTGTGCACCAGCAGGGACGACACTTCCTGTGCCAGCGCTTTACTGTGTTGCCGCTCTATGTGGTGCAGGATCATATCTATACCGCTGGTGCCGCCGGCACAGGTCATACGCTTGCGATCGATGGTGAATAACTGCTCCTGAGGATGGATGTCCGGATAGCTCTCCTCAAATGACTGCTGGCAGTACCAGGGGATAGTGGCCTTGTAACCGGACAACAGCCCCGCCCGGGCCAGCACATAGGCCCCGGTTTCAGCGGCTCCCAGTGTTACCCCTCGCCGCGCCAGTATGCGCAAGCCGTGAATCAGCTGCTGATTGTCGTAGCGGGCGGCGTTCCATCCGCCGCAGACAATAATGGCGTCCAGGTTATCTTCCTCGGGATTGAGTTTTTCGGTTGTTATCCTCATGCCGCTGGAAGAGCTTATATCGCCACCTTCAACCGTCAAATAGCACCAGGAATACAGGTCGTGGTCGGCGCAGTAGTTGGCGATGCGCAGTGGCTCTACCAGCGCGGCAATGCTCATTGCGCTGAATTTAGGCAGCACGACAAAAGCAAAGCGGTAAGGGGAACCCTTGGGCATGGCAGT
>JAOUDU010000723.1 GCA_029859085.1 Gammaproteobacteria bacterium
CATGGAGGAGATCCCGGGCGAGGAGGCCTTCCCCGCCTACCTGGATTCCTCGATCCGCAACGTCTACGAGCGCGCCGGCCTTATGCGCACCCCCGACGGCGACGAGGGCAGCGTCACACTTATCGGCACCGTCTCCCCCGCTGGCGGCAACTTCGAGGAGCCGGTCACCCAGGCGACCCTGTCGACGGTGAAAACCTTTCTGGGTCTTTCCTCAGAGCGGGCCTACCGGCGCTTCTACCCGGCCATCGACCCGCTGATCTCCTGGTCGCGCTACCTGGGCCAGCTGGAGGGCTGGTTCAATGAAAACATGGGCGATGACTGGGTGGCCATGGTGAAGTCACTGCACGAACTGCTGTACGAGGGCGACTCCATCTATCGGATGATGCAGGTTACCGGTGAGGAGGGAATTTCACTCGAGGATTATGTGAAGTGGCAGAAGTCGGTACTGCTCGACATGGTGTACCTGCAGCAGGACGCGTTCGACCAGGTAGATGCCTCCATGTCCAGGCAGCGACAGGCGGAGAGCTTTCGCTTCCTCAAGGGCCTGATTGACAACAACTACGACTTTACCGATCGCGAAGGGGCCAGGGAATTCTTCACCAGGATCACCAGCCTTTACAAGAACTGGAACTACAGCGCGCCCGGCACTGCCGGTTATGAACGCTACCGGGACGAGATCGGCAC
Organism: Gammaproteobacteria bacterium; assembly: GCA_029859085.1. Classification (GTDB taxonomy): domain Bacteria; phylum Pseudomonadota; class Gammaproteobacteria; order Pseudomonadales; family Halieaceae; genus JARRPM01. The sequence goes on from JAOUDU010000723.1 coordinate 685, forward strand.
ACTCGCCGCCCGGCACAAGACCTACGTGGAATCGCGCGCTTCGGAGCGACAGCCGCAGCCCTGAGCGGGCCGACCGAAACGGTCAGGACATTTCCCAGCTGTCGTCAGCCGCATGGTGCCGGGCGCGCTCTTCCTGGCGCAGCTTGATCAGATGTGCGGCCAGGGAGAGTTTCGCCATTTTATGCAGGCTGGTATCAACGTCGTCGTACACCACCTTGACCAGCTGATCCACAGGCGCCCGGCCCAGCTGCTGCAGGCCGCGGATTACCTTGCTCTCGCGCTTGAGGCGATGATCGACGAGCCACTCCACGACCGCGCGGGAATCCTCCATGACTTCGCCGTGCCCGGGGGCGATGGTTTGCAGTGGGTAACGCAGCAATAATTTCAGCGAGTCGATATAGGCCTTCATGTCGCCGCTGGGGGGAATGATCACCACGGTTGAGCCGTTCATGATGTGGTCACCGGCAAACAGCATGCCCTCCTCCTCCAGCAAAAAGCAGAAGTGGTTGCTGACGTGGCCCGGGGTATGCACCGCCCGCAGGGTGAACTCCGGCGTGGCCAGGACATCGTCGTGCCGCAATTCCCGCGCGGGCGTGAAGGTGTCGTCCTGGAACATGTCATCCGCCGGCGAGGCGCCGATCACCTCCGCGCCGGTGGCGGCGGCAACGGCCTGCCAGGCGGGGGAGTGATCCGGGTGGGTGTGGGTGCAGACTATCCAGCGGATGCGGTCACCCCCGGTCCTGAGGATGGCGTCGATATGCGCGGGAATGGCCGGGCCCGGATCCAGCACCGCGATCTCGTCATCACCCAGCAGGTAGGTATTGGTGCCGGGGCCGGTCATCACCCCGGGATTGGGCGCCACCAGCCGCCGCACCCGGCTGTTGAGGCGAAACGGGACGCCGTGGTCCAGCATCGGCTCAGGCCAGGTTCGCAATAGTGACGGCCGGGTTGACGTCGGCTTCGTAATCCACGCCGTCCACCTCGAAGCCGAACAGCTGCAGGAACTCGCGCCTGTAGCCCTCGAAGTCCGACAGGGTGCGCAGGGTGTCGGTATTGATCTGCTCCCACAATTTTCCCACCGCGGCCTGGATGGCGGGGTCGAGTTCCCTGCGATCCGCCCGCAGGCGGCCCTCATCGTCCAGGCGGGGATCGCTGCCGTAGAGAGAATCCCGGAACAGGCCGTCAACCTGTTCGATACAGCCCTCGTGGATACCCTGCGCTTTCATCACCTTGAACAGCAGCGCCAGGTAGATCGGCATCGCCGGAATCGCGGCGCTGGCCTGGGTGACCACGGCCTTGAGCACGGATACCCGCGCATCTCCGCCCTTCGCCGCCAGCCGTTTGCGAATATCCACCACCCGCTTGTCCAGGTCCTTCTTGGCGGCGCCGATGGTGCCGTGCCAATAAATATCCCAGGTCAGCTTGTCGCCGATATAGGTGTAGGCGGTGGTTTTGGCGCCATCG
>JAOUDU010000724.1 GCA_029859085.1 Gammaproteobacteria bacterium
GGAAAAGATGACCGGCTCCGTTACCTATGATTTCAGCCAGAGCGTCTACGACAAGTTCTCCCAGGTGGATCGCACTACCAATATGATCGGTGCCGACCTGGGCCTGGACCTGGCCCGGGTGGACCCGGGGATCTCCGTGTACTACATCAATTCACGGCTGGACGGTTCCCGGTTTCTCGAGCTGTACCGGGTCTCTCCCTCGCTGTCGGGCTTTCTCGGCAAGAAATGGTTCGCCCGCGGCGCCTATGTGTATTCGGATAAGACAATCAACGACCGGCAGGGCCGCGACGCCACCACCAATGCCGGCGAGGCCGACGCCTACTTCTTCATGCGCGGGCTGCGGCAGTATTTCAACCTGGGTTATCGCTACCGCAACGAGGACGCCGAGGCGAACCAGTACGACTACCTGTCGAGTGCCGTCAAGTTGCGCTATATCCAGCGGATCGAACTGTTCTCAAGGCTGACGACGCTGGAGCTGGCCTGGCGCTACGAAGACCGCAAGTACCGTTCCGACACCCCCAGCATCGCCGAAAAGCGCCACGACCAGCGCAACCGCCTGCGCATCGACTACGAGATTCCGGTGTTCGGCCAAGGGGCAGTGCAGTTTTACGCGGGGTATGCCGACTACCAGTCCAACTATGCGCCGGCCGACTACAACCAGACCCTGGTGGGAACCCGTTTTATGTACAGCTGGTAGGAAATCCCGGCGCCTGCACTGAGGCGCCGGCTATCAGGAACTGGCGGGACGCAGCAGGCCGAACCCGTAAATACTGTCCCTGCCGGGGGGACCCAGGTCTTCGGCCGTGCGGCACAGCAGTTCGAGCGCATTGTCAGTGGGCTGCAACTGCCGCAGGCGCGCCACGGCAGTCGCCGCGAAGGGCACCGCGAACGACGTGCCCGAGGAAGAGGTGAAACCGCCTCCGGCTTCAGCGTGCCGGACCCCGACCCCGGGAGCCGCCAATTGCAGGTAATCCCCCCGGTTGGCCAGGCGGAAGACCTGCCCGCCGGCATCCACCGCGGTGACCGCGACCACTGTATTGTACGCGGCGGGGTACATCGGCTCGGCCGTCGGCCCACCATTCCCGGCAGCCGCCAGGATCACGACATTGCTCTCGGACGCCCGCTGCAGCGCGGCTTCCAGCAAGCGGTTGGGCGGCCCGGCGAGGCTGATGTTGATCACGTCGACGCCGGAGGAGATCAACCAGTCCAGGGCCCTGACCAGGCTCACGGTACTGGCGATTTCACCGCGCTTGGGATCCTGCTCAAACACGCCGGCGGCATACACTTCCGCGCTGGGCGCTATGCCCACGTATCCGCCGCCGTTGCCCGCTATGATCGACGCAATCGCGGTGCCGTGGAAAGTCGGCAGAAGCGCCCCGTCGGCGGCAAAGGAGCGGGTATGGATGTTGGCGCTGCGCAGGGACGGGTGGGTGACGTCCACCTGGCTGTCGATCATGCCGATATGCAGGGGCATCGCGTCGGTGTCCGCCGGGAAATCGACCGCAGCGCGCGGCAGGATCCCGTCGCCGCTACCTTCCGCCAGCCGGTCACCCGCCGTGTAGATGTGATTGAGGTCGACTTCCGCCTGGTCGCTGCCGACGATGTCGATGACGCCCTGGCGCACCTTGGTGATATCGAAGCTGGAAGGCGCCGCCACTTCCGCCAGGCGCAGGCCCATGCCGGGCAACTCGGTCACCGTTTGAAACAGGTACCCCTCCCGGGCCAGCTGGTCGAACACCTCGGGGGCCGCCATGACCAGCCACTGGCCTTTCTGGATACGGCCTTCATCGACCTCTATCTTCTCGATGATCTCGTCGATGCCCTCCTCGACGCGCACCTCCACTGAAGAGGCCACCTGCACTTCCGCCGCGCTTTCGGCGTTGGCGGCCAGTTCGTCCTCCACCGCAACCTCGACAGAGTTCTCGACTTCCTGCGAAACAGAATCGGCCACAACGTCCTCGACCCGGGTCTCGACGGACTCTTCGACCATACCCTCGATCGTTGTCTCGACGTCCTGCTCGATATCATCCTCGATATTGCCCTGGATCGTGACCTCGATATTGTCCGTGACGACATCCTCGACCGCGCTTTCGACGTTGTCCTGAACCTGGTCCTCCACCGCCTCCTCGACCGCCGCCT
>JAOUDU010000725.1 GCA_029859085.1 Gammaproteobacteria bacterium
GCCAGGGCCATCGAGGTCCTGCTGGACGGTGGTTACCTGCAGAAGAGCGACTCGATCCTGCTGACCAAGGGCGAGGTCCTGGGAAGGGCCGGCTCCACCAACATTATGAAAATCCTGCCGGTCATCTAGTGACAACAACGCCTTCACGAGCAGCACGCCTGGTAGCGGATGTCGGTGGCACGAATACACGAATAGCGCTGTTTGACCCCGGCGCGGCTGGATTTCGCTCGCTTTTCACCTACACCAACCGCGACTTTGCGCAGCTGGAGGACATTATCTCCCAGTGGCTGGCGACCACGGCGGAAGCCGTGCCGGAAGTATGTTGTATTGCCGTGGCCGCCCCGCCTTCGGGAGACCGCGTGGTGATGTCCAATATAGACTGGTCCTTTTCCTGCAGGGAACTGGCATCGAGGTTTGGTTTTCGCAAACTGTGCAGACTCAACGACTTCGAGGCCAACGCCTATGCCCTACCCCACCTGGCAGACAGCGACCGCAGGCAGCTTTACCAGGGAAAAAAACACCAGGCCGAAAGGCTGGCAACTGTGGGGCCGGGCACCGGCCTGGGCGGGGCATTCCTGGACTGGTTCGACGGCACGGCACACAGCTTCCCCTGCGAACCCGGGCATATGGGGCTGGCGCCGGGCAATGAGCTGGAGCTTGAGATATTCCGGCTGCTGCTGCCGCGCCATGGCAATATCCATGCCGAACTGCTGGTGAGCGGCCCGGGGCTGGCGCGGCTCTACCAGGTGCTGGGCGAGATCAGGGGGGAGCCCACCACTGGCCTGGCCCCCGCAGATGTTTCCCGCCTCGCCCTTGCGGGGGAGGACCGGCTCTGCGTGCTTGCGCTGGAGACCTTCTGTGCCCTGCTCGGCTCGGTCTGCGGTGACTTCCTGCTGGCCAACGGGTCCTACGGCGGACTCTACCTGGCCGGGGGCATCGTGCCACGACTGATCGACTTTATGCCGGGCACCGCCTTTCACCGTCGGATGACCGGGAAAGGTGTCATGCGCGAGACCCTCGCCGGGGTGCCTGTATACGTGATCACCACTGACCAGCCCGGCTTGATCGGGGCGGCCTACGCACCGCTGCGCTGAGGTCCGGGACAAACCCGGGCTCAGGCGTCCGCGAGCGGTGCGGGGAACTCCAGGGTAACCCGGAACCCTGTCTGGCCATCACCCGGCCCGACGCTCATGCGGGCGCCATGCTGGTCGGCAATGCGCGCCACAATCGATAAACCCAGCCCCGCACCCTGGCCCGACGCGCCCGGTGCCCGGTAGAAACGCTCGCAGATACGATCAAATTCCTGCCCCGACAGGGGGGGACACTGATTGTCGATTTCCAGTTCCACAGCCTCACCGGAGCGCAGGTGGACCGAGACCGTCGACCCCTCGCTGGCATAGCGAAAGGCATTGATCAGCAGATTGCAGAGCAAAATCGCCAGCGAATCCTCACTGCCCGAAATATACACTTCCTCCTGGACATACATCGCCACCTTCAGTCCGCGCTCATCGGCCAGGTGAACTGTGTCCGCCATCACATCGGACAACAGCGAATCCAGGCGCACGCGCTCGCCGATCAGCGGCTGCTCCGGATCCAGTCGCGCCAGGGTTAACAGTTGCGCAACAGTATGGCTGGCGCGATCAACCCGCTTGGCGATGCGATCCAGCATGGCTGCGCCGCGTTCATCGCCAAGCTGCAGCTGGCAGAGCTGGACTTCGGTCTTTATCGCCGCCAGCGGAGTGAGCAGCTCGTGGGCTGCGTTGGCGGTAAAACGCTGCTCCCCCTCCAGCGCCAGCGCCAGGCGTTGTAACAGCTGGTTCAACGAGGAAACCACACCCTGCATTTCAGCGGGGACCCCTGCGGGGTTTACCGGATCGAGCAGGGTCGGGTTGCGCAACGCAATCTGGTTCGCGAGGGTTTTCAGGGGCTTGAGCCCCCGGGACACCCCAAAATACAACAGGGCAACAGTCAGCGGCAGCACAAGGAGCAGCGGCAGCAGGGCGCGGCCGAGCATGCCCAGCATCGCCCGGCGAGCGCCACCCATCTCAATCCCCACCTGCAGCCACAGGCCTGTGACCGGGTCGTGGCGAGTGAGTATGCGCCACTTGCGCTCATCGCCAATGGGTCCGCCATAGGCG
>JAOUDU010000726.1 GCA_029859085.1 Gammaproteobacteria bacterium
TTTTTTTATTCGGCTACCTCCACATGGTCGAAATGAAGGCGGCGGTCCAGCCCAAATAACCCGTTTCATACAAAACAAAGGCGCGATATCTATGGCTATACAGACACGGTTCGTTGAATACAAGCACGACAATCTCACCCTGGAAGGTTTCCTCGCCTGGGATGACTCCCTGGCCGGGCCGAGGCCGGCGGTTGCAATCAGCCACACCTGGGCGGGGCGCACGACATTTGAAGAGGGCAAGGCGATCGCGCTGGCGCAGCAGGGCTACGTGGGTTTCGCCATCGATATGTATGGCAAGGGTGTGCGCGGCAGTTCCGTGGAGGAAAACACCGCGCTGATGATGCCGCTGATGCAGGATCGCGAGCGGTTGCAGCAGCGCATCGGCAAGGCGATAGTGGCCCTGCGGGAGCAGGCGGAAGTCGATCCCGCAAAGGTCGCCGCCATCGGCTTCTGTTTCGGCGGGCTGTGCGTGCTGGATCTTGCGCGCACCGGCAGCGACGTCAGGGGCGTCGCCAGTTTCCACGGCCTGTTCGCGGCTCCGGGCAACACCGCGGGAAATAAAATCACGGCCCGGGTGCTCTGCCTGCACGGCTACGACGACCCCATGGTGCAGCCCCAGGCAATGCTGGACCTGGCCACGGAACTTACCGCGGCCGGGGCTGACTGGCAGATACACGCCTATGGCCATACAGTGCACGCCTTCACCAACCCGGAGGCGAACGACCCCGCGCTGGGCGCAGCCTACAACGAGGCCGCTGATCGCCGCTCCTGGATGGCACTGGAGGATTTCCTGGCGGAAATTTTCAGCTGATACCGGTCCCGGTCAGGGAACCAGCACCGCAGCCCCGTTGAAACGGCCCTGGCGCAGGTCGTCCAGGGCTTCATTTGCCCGCTCCAGCGGGTAGGGGTGGACGGTAGTGGTCACCGGTATGGCGGCGGCCAGAGGCAGGAATTCGAGGCCGTCGCGGCGGGTGAGGTTGGCCACCGAGCATATCTCCCGTTCTCCCCAGAGCAGGTCGTAGGAAAACGCCGGAATTTCCGACATGTGGATGCCCGCGCACACCACGCGACCGCCCTTGCGCACAGCGGCCAGGGCCAGGGGCACCAGCTCTCCTTCCGGCGCGAAGATGATCGCGCCGTCCAGCGCCTCTGGCGGTGCCTGCTGCGAGTCCCCGGCCCAGGCGGCGCCCAGCTCCCGGGCAAAGGCCTGCGCCGTGACATCTCCCGGGCGGGTGAATGCGTACAGGCGCTGCCCCCGGTGCCGGGCCACCTGGGCCAGGATGTGGGCCGCGGCACCGAAGCCGTAGAGGCCGATGGTGCCGGCGGCTTCGACCAGCCGATAGGCGCGGTAGCCGATAAGTCCCGCGCAGAGCAGGGGCGCGGCCTGCAGGTCATCGTAACGCTCGGGCAGCTCGAAACAGTAGGCGGCATCGGCGACGGTGTATTCGGCGAAACCGCCGTTGATCTGGTAGCCGGTATAGCGCGCCGCGTCGCACAGGTTTTCCCTGTCGTGCCGGCAATACCAGCAGCTGCCACAGCTGCCGCCCAGCCAGGGCACCCCCACCCGCTGGCCGCGGGAGTAGCCGGTGACACCGGGTCCGAGCGCCTCGACCTGCCCGACGATCTGGTGGCCGGGAACCAGGGGCAGGGCGGGTTCGGTCAGTTCGCCGTCCACCACGTGCAGGTCTGTCCTGCATATCCCGCAGGCGGTTACCTTCAACAGCAGTTGTCCCGCGGCAGGCCGGGGTTTGGGCAGCTCCTGCAGCTGCAACGCCTGTCCCGGCGCTGTCAGCACCATCGCGCGCACGCCCTATGTCTCCAGCGCCTGGCTGATGCTGCGGCAGAACGTTTCCAGGATCTGGACCCGGGCATAGGGTTTGTCGTTGCCCGCCACCAGCGTCCAGGGTGCGTGGCGGGTGCTGGTGTGGCTGACCATCTGGTCGACCGCCAGCTCGTATTCATGCCATTTCTCGCGGTTACGCCAGTCATCCTCGGTGAGCTTGTGTTGCTTGTGCGCGGTATTCTGGCGCGACATGAAGCGTTTTTCCTGTTCGTCCTTGCTGATGTGTATCCAGAATTTGAGCAAGATTATGCCGTGCTCTACCAGCTGCCGCTCAAAGCGGTTGATCTCG
>JAOUDU010000727.1 GCA_029859085.1 Gammaproteobacteria bacterium
CGCGGCCATGATCGCCGCCGACGGCACCGACAACAAGGCCAAATTCGGCGCCAACGCTATCCTGGCGGTATCCCTGGCTGCCGCGAAAGCCGCGGCCCAGGCCCAGTCCATCCCGCTGTACCGGCATATCGCCAATATCAACGGCAGTGCGGCGCTCAGCATGCCGGTGCCCATGATGAATATCATCAACGGCGGCGAGCATGCCGACAACAACGTGGACATACAGGAGTTCATGGTGATGCCGGTGGCGGCTCCCACTTTCGCCGAGGCCCTGCGCGCGGGGGCAGAGATCTTCCACCACCTCAAGAAAGTACTCGCGGGCCGGGGCCTGAGTACATCCGTGGGTGACGAGGGCGGCTTCGCGCCGGACCTGCCCTCCAACGAGGCGGCCCTGGAGGTGATTGCCGAGGCCGTGGACAATGCGGGTTACAGGCTGGGCACCGATATCTGCCTGGCCGTGGACTGCGCCGCCTCCGAGTTTTACCGCGACGGTGTCTACGACCTGGCGGGTGAGGGCAAGCAGTTCAACAACGAGGCCTTTGCCGACTACCTGGCGGCCCTCGCGGCGAGCCACCCGATCCTCTCGATCGAGGACGGCCTGGACGAATCCGACTGGGCCGGCTGGAAGATACTCACGGACAAGATCGGCGATAAAGTGCAGTTGGTGGGCGACGACCTGTTTGTGACCAATACCCGTATTTTGCAGGAGGGCATCAGCAAGGGCATCGCCAACTCCATCCTGATCAAGCTCAACCAGATCGGCACCCTGTCCGAAACCCTGGATGCGATTGCCATGGCGAAAGCCGCCGGTTACAGCACGGTGATTTCCCACCGCTCGGGGGAGACCGAGGACACGACCATCGCCGACCTGGCGGTGGCCACCGCCGCCGGACAGATCAAGACCGGCTCCCTGTGCCGCTCCGATCGCGTCGCCAAGTACAACCGCCTGCTGCGGATCGAGGCGGAGCTGGCGGGCCAGGCGCCTTACCGGGGCCTGGCGGAATTCTCCCGCCGGGGCTGAGACTTGCGCTGGCTGCTGGCAGGTCTGCTGTTCCTCCTGGTTGTTCTGCAGTATCGCCTGTGGATCGCCGAGGGCAGCCTGGCGGAGCGCCATCGGCTGCAGTCCCAGATCGAGGAGCAGACCCGCATCAACGCCCAGCTGCAGGAACGCAACGCCGCCCTGGAGCGGGAGGTGCTTGACCTGCAAACCGGCAACAAGGGCCTCGAGCAGCGCGCGCGGGAGCAGCTGGGCCTGATTCGCCAGGGCGAAACTTTCTACCAGTTCACCGATAAACCCGCAGGCGCGGCAACCGGGCCGGCGGCTGCGACCTCCGCCGCTGCGCCGGCCGAGCCGGGGCCTTCACCCTGATGGCGCCCGGGCGCTGTTGGGGCGTGGTACCCGCTGCCGGTATCGGCAGCCGCATGGCGGCCGACCTGCCCAAGCAATACCTGCAGATCGCCGGCGCCACCCTGCTCGAGCACAGCCTCAGAGCCCTCCTCGCCAGCGAGCGGATCGCGGCGCTGGTGGTCGCACTGCACCCCGCTGACGAGTTCGCCGCCCGCCTGCCCGTATTCGCCGATGCGCGGGTCAGGCGCGTGGTGGGCGGCGAGCAGCGCAGCGATTCCGTCCTGGCTGCGCTGCAGGCATTGCTGTCCCTGGGAGAGCCCCGGGACTGGGTGCTGGTGCACGACGCTGCCAGGCCATGCCTGCAGGAGGAAGACCTCGCCCGGCTGATCGAGCGGGTCGGCGGCAGTGGCACCGGCGGTATCCTGGCGGAGGCTGTGGTCGATACCGTCAAGGAGGCGAACAGTGAGGGCCTGGTGGTGCGCACCCTGGACCGCACCCGGCTGTGGCGGGCCCAGACCCCGCAGATGTTCCGCCTCGGCGAATTGCACGCTGCCCTCGGGCAGGCGAAGGCGCGGGGTCTGGCGCTTACCGACGAGGCTTCCGCGATGGAGCTGGCGGGACACCCGGTGCAGCTGGTGCCCGGCTCGGCCCGCAACCTCAAGGTGACACTGCCCGGGGACCTGCAGCTGGCGGCCTGGTATCTCGAAGGCGGAGGCGGGACGGGAACATGAAGAGCGCGCGGGGCTGGTGTTTATGCGAATAGGCCATGGCTATGATGTCCA
>JAOUDU010000077.1 GCA_029859085.1 Gammaproteobacteria bacterium
CGCCCCGGGCGCTTTACCTTTCCCCGCCCCATGGTCAATCGCCCCGGTCTCGATTTCAGCTTCAGCGGCCTCAAGACCCACACCCTGACCACCGTGGCGGACTGTCGCGAGGCGGGGCCGTTGAGCGAGCAGGACAAATGCGATATCGCCCTGGCCTTCGAGGAGGCGGTGGTGGCCACCCTGGTGATCAAGTGCCGCCGCGCGCTGCGCCAGGAGCGGCTCAAGACCCTCGTTATCGCCGGCGGCGTGAGTGCCAACCTGAGCCTGCGCCGGCAGCTGGACCTGGCCCTGGCGAAGGAGGGCGGCAGGGTGTTCTACCCGGCACCCCGTTTTTGCACGGATAACGGCGCGATGATCGCCTATGCCGGGGCGCGGCGCCTGCAGGCGGGGCAGTCAGATGATGTGGCCGCGCCGGTGCGGCCGCGCTGGCCCATGGAAGAGTTGCCGCCGCTGGCGGCGGGCGGGGTGCGCTGATGGACATCGTCTACATCCGTGAATTGCGGGCCGATACGGTCATCGGCGTCTACGACTGGGAGCGCAAGGTGCGCCAGACCGTGGTGCTGGACCTGGAACTGGCGACCGACAACCGCCGGGCCGCCGCCAGCGACAGGGTCGAGGACGCCCTGGATTACGCCGCCCTGTCCGGGCGCCTGCTGTCCTTTATAGAAGGCAGCGCGTTCCAGCTGATCGAGACCCTGGCGGAGCGGGTCGCCGCCATCGCGATCGACGAGTTTGGCGTGCCCTGGTTGCGCCTGCGCCTGGCCAAGCCCGGTGCTGTGCTCCGTGCCGGTGATGTGGGGGTCATTATCGAGCGCGGGCAGCGACCCTGATGCCCCGGGTATTGTTGGGTATTGGCAGCAATATCGAGCGCGAGCGCTATATCACCGCGGGGCTCGATGCCCTGGCGGGCCTGTTCGGCGAACTGGACCTGTCCTGCGTCTACGACAGTGAGGCCATCGGCTTTGCGGGCCAGCCCTTTCTCAACATGGTGGTCGGGATCGACACCGATCTCAGCCCCGGGCAGTTGGCCCGGCAGCTGCGCCATATCGAGTACGAGCACGGCCGCCCCGTCGCCGCCAGCCGCTTCAGCCCGCGCCAGCTGGATATCGATATCCTCACCCATGGCGCGCTCAGTGGAACCATCGAGGGGGTGGAACTGCCGCGGCCGGAGATACTGGAAAATGCCTTTGTGCTGTGCCCGCTGGCGGAAGTGGCGGGCCCGGAGTTGCACCCGGTGGTCGGCAGGACCTATGCCGAATTGTGGCGGGCCTATGATCGCGACTCCCAGGCAATCACCCGGGTGGATTTCCAGTGGCGCGGGCGCTGGATCTCGCGGGCCTAGACACTATGGCGGAATGAATTACCCGAAAAGCGGGGCACGCTGTCCGCCCCGCTTTATCGGGTATTTATTCGACCAGGATCAGGTCTCGTCGCGCAGTTTGTCCAGGCGCCGCACCCGCTCCGCGCTGATTGCCTCGCCCAACGCCTTGCCCTCCAACCCCTGGTCGACGAACAATGCCGCGGTCACGCCCCGGGCGAGGTCCAGGGCGCGGCGCAGGTAATCCGCCTGGGGGTAATCCCGCTGCTCCAGCCCCTTGCGGCCGCGGGCGTCCGCCTCGCAGGCCAGCAGGAACGCCTCGAAGCGGTCGGGACGGCGCAGCGCATCGGTGGCGTTGAGCAGTTTGAGCACGGTCTTGCCCCGCAGCTCCAGGGCGCGATGGCAGTGGGTGTGGTACTCGCACACTTTAAGGGCCAGCTCCCGGTGCTGGCCCGGCGCCTTCAGGCGCTTGCATACCCTGTCCACAAGTTTGAGCCCCCGGTGCTCGTGGGCGATATGGCGGGGCCATTCGGAGGCGGGCGTGCCGCCTTTGCCCAGGTCGTGAATCAGCACCGCGAAGCGCACATCGGTCGCTGGCGTTAGAGCGGCGGCCTGTTGCAACGCCATCAGGGTGTGGATGCCACTGTCGATCTCGGGGTGGTGTTCCGCGGTTTGCGGTACGCCGAACAGGGCTTCCAGTTCAGGCACCAGGCGCTCCAGCGCCCCGCACTCACGCAGGACCTCGATAAACACCTCCGGGTTGCGCTCTCCCAGTGCGCGCTCGATTTCCACCCACACCCGTTCCGCCGGCAGGTGCGCCAGTTCGTCCTGGCGGACGATATCCGCCATCAGCTCGATGGTCTGGGGGGCCACGGTAAAGCCCAGATGGTCATAGCGGGCGGCAAAGCGGGCGGTGCGCAGCACCCGCAGTGGGTCCTCCACGAAGGCACCGGACACATGGCGCAGGATTTTCGCCGCGAGGTCGCGCTGGCCGCCATACGGGTCGATGATGTCGCCGGAGTCGGAGCGGGCCATCGCGTTTACTGTCAGGTCCCGCCGCAGCAGGTCCTGTTCCAGTGTCACGGAGGGATCGCAGTGCACCGCGAAACCGGTGTAGCCGTGACCCTGCTTGCGCTCGGTGCGCGCCAGGGCGTACTCGTCCTTTGTCTGCGGGTGCAGGAAAACCGGGAAGTCCTTGCCGACCTGCTGGTAGCCCAGGTCCAGCATGTCCCGGGGGCTGGCGCCGACGACCACCCAGTCCCGCTCGCTGCTCGGGTAGCCCAGCAGGGCGTCCCGCACGGCGCCACCCACCAGGTAAATTTCCATCAGCCCACGGCCGTATCGGTGGCAGCCGGTGCATGCTCGCAGTGCTTGCGCTTGCTCCTGCCGTTCTTGCACTGGCACCGGGTCCAGCGCCCGGTCTCCAGTTGGTACAGGGATATCGCGCCGCCCCACACACAGCCGGTATCCAGGCCGATGGCATTGGGGCTGGAGGTCTGGCCCTCGATGGAGGCCCAGTGCCCGAACAGGATCCGGTCTTTTGCGGTCTTGCGCCGGGCGTGGCTGAACCAGGCCGAAACCGCCACCTTGCCCAGGTCGGGGCTGGGTCCCTTGCTGTCGAGATCGAGTACGCCCTGGCTGGTGCAGAAACGCATGCGGGTGAGGTAGTTGGTGATCACCCGCAGCCGGGTCATCCCGGTCAGGTCGTCTGACCACAGCAGCGGCTCATTGCCGTACATCTGCTTCAGGAACTCGATGCAGTCGGGGCTCTGCAAGACCGCTTCCACTTCCTTCGCCCGGTTCATGGCGTCCTCGACGGACCACTGGGGCGGGATTCCCGCGTGCACCATCGTAAAGCCGTGCTCATGGTGGATCAGGGGTCGGTGTACCAACCAGGTAAGCAGCTTGTCCCGGTCCGGCGCCTTCAGGATCTTGTCCAGGGTATCCGAGCGGCTGGGCGCGCGCACCCCCGCGGCCACTGCCAGCAGGTGGAGGTCGTGGTTGCCCAGCACCAGCACCAGGTTGTCGCGCATGTCGTAGAGGAAACGCAGGGTTTTCAGGCAGCGCGGCCCGCGGTTGACGATATCGCCGACCGACCACAGTACGTCCTTGTCCGGGTTGAACTCGACTTTTTTCAGCACGCACTTGAGGGCCTGCAGGCAGCCCTGGATGTCGCCGACGACATAGGTGCTCATCGGGAGGGCCTAGTGCAGCGCCGTGGGAGTGTGCAGGGAAAAAGCGGGAACAGGCACCTGGAAGCGAACGCCTGCCGCACCTGCCCGGTCGCTGTCGCCGCGGCTTACCATCGTGTAACTGCCCTCCATTCTGCCTACCGGGGTGGCGAGGGTGGTACCGCTGGTATAGCGAAAGGACTCGCCCGGCGGGATCAGCGGTTGCTCCCCCACCACGCCCTGGCCCCGGACCTCCTGCACCGCGCTGTGGGCGTCGGTGATGATCCAGTGCCGGGACAGCAGCTGCACCGGCACATCGCCGTCATTGCTGATGGTGATGGTATAGGCGAAGGCGTACTGACCCTGCTCGGGCCTGGAGTGGCCGGGCAGGTAGGTGGTTACCACCTTGACGCCCACTGCGCCTGCCTGAATGTTATCTGCGTTATCCATGAATGGCGGTCGTTATCTCGATGAACTGTGCCAGTTCCAGCGTTTCCGCCCGGGCCCCGGGGTCTATGCCCAGCGACTCCAGGTGCCCTACATCTATAAGGCCTTTCAGGTTGTTGCGCAAGGTTTTGCGGCGCTGGCCGAAGGCGGCCTGGACCACCTGCCTGAGCAGGCCGGTATCGCAGGGCGGCCATGGCGATTCCGGCCAGGGCGCCAGCCGGACAATCGCCGATTGCACTTTCGGTCGCGGGCTGAAGGCCTCCGGCGGCACCTCGAACAGTTTGTCGACCTGGCAGTGGTACTGGGCCATGATCCCGAGCCGCCCCCAGTCCTTGCTGCCCGGCTTTGCGGCGAGGCGGTCTACCACCTCCAGTTGCAGCATGAAGTGCATATCGCGGATGATGGCGGCGTTTTCCAGCAGCTTGAAGATCAGCGGCGTGGAAATATTGTAGGGCAGGTTGCCCACCACCCGCAGCGGCCGCGCATCGGTAACCAGGGCGGCGAAATCGAATTTCAGCGCGTCGGCGCTGTGCAGCCTGAACCGGGGATACACGCTGAAGGCGGCCAGCAGGCCCGGCACGAGGTCGCGGTCGAGTTCGATCACATCGAGTTGGCAGGTGCTCGCCGCCAACTGGCTGGTGAGGGCGCCCTGTCCTGGCCCGATTTCCACCAGGTGGTCATCCGCCTGGGGGTGAATGGCCCGCACGATGCTATTGATGACCCCCGTATCCTGCAGGAAATTCTGGCCGAAGCGCTTACGGGCGCGATGCTGGGGTCTGTTCATGTGTTTATTGTACCCCGGCAACCCGGTTTAACCATTACAGCGTGGCGCCCTTTTGATAGAATGCCGCGCACAACACTGACCCGATTTCTATTCACTGGCGCCCACTTGATGTCGCTTCTTCAATATTTTCGCTTGATGGATACCATGGCGCGGATGGCGCTGCGCGCCGATGCGACCCGGTATTTCCTCGGCTACCTCTGGTGGGTGCTGGAGCCGCTGCTTTATGTCGGCGTGTTCTATGTGGTGTTCGAGGTGATACTGCATTCCGGGCGGGCCGACTTCCTGGTATTCCTGATGTGCGGGAAGCTGGTGTTTATCTGGTTTTCCAAGTCGGTGAACCAGGCTGCCAACAGCATCACCGCCAATAAGGGCCTGATCGGCAGGATCAACGTGACCAAGACCCTGTTCCCGCTGGCAGTCATTCAGGAGGGCGTGTACCGGCAAATGGTCGTGTTCCTGCTGCTGTTCGCGTTTCTGTACCTGAAAGGTTACCCGCCGCATGCGGCCTGGGTTTACCTGGTGCCGCTGATCCTGGTGAACTACCTGATGATCGTGGCCTGTTCATACATCGGCGCCTGCCTGGTCTGCATCGTGCGTGATTTCAGCATGTTCATTTCCCTGTCGATGACTTTTCTCCTGTTCACCTCAGGGGTGTTCTGGGATGTCCGCGCCCTGGGTGACCCTCACAAGACGGAAATGGTGCTGGCGATCAACCCGCTGGCGTTCATGCTGGATGCCTACCGGCAGGTATTGATGCACGCCACCGCCCCGGACTGGGCGCACCTGCTGCAGATAGCCTGCGGCTCCTTAGCGCTGCTGGTGATCGTCGCGCTGGTCATGCGCCGGTCCAGCCAGTATCTCGCCCTGCGGGCGCTCTCCTGATGGCCGCTGATAGCAGGAAGGTCATGCTGGCGCTCGAGAATGTCTCCCTCAGCTACCAGTCCCGGCGCAAATCCTTCGACCATGGCGCGCACCATGTCCTCGACGGCGTGTCCCTGGAGGTTTACGAGGGCGAAACCCTGGGCATCATCGGCCGCAACGGCGTGGGCAAATCCACCACCCTGCGCCTGATGGCCGGTATCCTCGCGCCCACCAGTGGCAAAGTGCGGCAGCGCCCGGGGAAAACCGCCTCCCTGCTCACTATCGGCCTGGGCTTCCGGCCTGACCTTTCCGGCCGCGACAACGCGATGCTGGCGGCGATGCTGCAGGGCGCGTCGCCAAAACAGGCCAGGAGCTATCTCGAGGAGATCAAGGAGTTCTCGGAACTGGGGGATTCCTTCGAGGAGCGGGTAAAAACCTATTCATCCGGCATGCTGGCGCGGTTGGGATTCACCACTGCCCTGAAGACCCACGTGGACATCCTGTTGATCGACGAGGTGTTGAGCGTGGGGGATGCCCGCTTCCGGGAGAAGGCGGCGGCCGCGATGAAAAGCCGCATCAGCGGTGACCAGACGGTGGTGTTCGTATCCCACATGGAAGCCCAGGTCCGGGATATCTGCAATCGCGCGGTGTGCCTGCACGAGGGCGCGGTGCTGGCGGAGGGCGACCCGGTCGAGGTGCTTGCCGCCTACGGCGAAGTCAGCCGCTGACCCTGTTCCCGCTCATGCTGATGGCGTGGGCAAGTGCCTGTTCCAGGCTGCCGGCGTCCGCGTTGCCGCTGCCGGCCAGGTCCAGGGCGGTGCCGTGGTCCACCGAGGTGCGCACTATCGGCAGGCCCAGGGTGATGTTGATGGCGTTGCCGAAGCCGGCGTATTTCAGCACCGGCAGCCCCTGGTCATGGTACATGGCGAACACCGCGTCGCACTGCTCCAGTACCTTGGGGTTGAAGGCGGTGTCGGCGGGCAGGGGGCCCAGCAGGTGCATGCCGCGGGCGCGCAGCTCCTCCAGTGCCGGAATTATCGTGTCGATTTCCTCCCGCCCCATGTGGCCTCCTTCTCCCGCGTGCGGGTTCAGGCCCAGCACCGCTACCCGGGGCTGCGCCAGGCCGAACTTGTCGGCCAGGTCCCGCACCAGTATTTCCAGGGTTTCCAGCAGCAGCTCGCGGGTGATCGCCGCCGGCACAGCCGCCAGGGGCAGGTGCGTGGTGGCCAGAGCCACCCGCAGGCCGGGGGTGGCCAGCATCATC
The DNA here is from genome assembly GCA_029859085.1 of Gammaproteobacteria bacterium. Classification (GTDB taxonomy): domain Bacteria; phylum Pseudomonadota; class Gammaproteobacteria; order Pseudomonadales; family Halieaceae; genus JARRPM01. The sequence goes on from JAOUDU010000077.1 coordinate 6,846, forward strand.
ACCACGCGGCGGGTACCGGTGGCCCGGGCGAGGAATTCCGTGTGGCCGGTGAAGGGGATGCCGGCGTCGTTGATCACGGATTTCTGCACCGGGGCGGTGACCAGTGCGCTGAAGTCGCGTCGCAGGCAGCCGTCCACGGCCTGCTGCAGGGTTTGAACCACGTAGGGCGCGTTGGCGGGATCGAGCTGGCCGGGGCGGCAACCCGCCCCCAGCGCAACCGGCAGTATCTTCAGTGTGCCGGGCCGGTGGGTTTGTGCAGCCGCCGCGGTATCCAGCGGCAGCAGGTCCAGCGGCAGGCCCAGCAGGGCCGCGCGCGCCTGCAACAGGTCGGGGTCGGCGACCGCCACCAGTTCCGCCTGCCACTCCCGCTGGGCCACCGCCAGCAGGATGTCGGGGCCGATACCCGCCGGCTCCCCCGGGGTGATGGCTATGCGCGGCGTGACCAAGGGTTTACTTGATGTCCACGAAGGCTTCGTCGCGGATCTGCTGTAACCAGGCATCCAGCTCTTCCTGGTACTTGCGATTGTGCAGGAATTCAGCGGCCTTGTTGCGGATGGCCTCGGTGGTCATGTCCTCGTCGCGACGGTCTTCCACCTTAACGATGTGCCAGCCGAACTGGGTGCGCACCGGCGCGGAAATTTCCCCCACCGCGGTGGCCTTCATCGCCTGTTCGAATTCCGGCACCATCTGCCCCGGGCTGGTCCAGCCCAGTTCGCCGCCTTCCTGGGCGGAGCCGATATCTTCGGAGTACTCCCTGGCCAGGGTGGCGAAGTCCTCCCCGGCTTCGGCCCGGGCCCGCAGGCTCTGGGCCAGTTCGCGGGCCTGGTCATCCGTCAGTATCTCGGAGGTCTTGATCAGGATATGGCTCGCCTTGGTCTGGGCGACAATCTGCTCGCCACCGCGGATATCCTGCATATAGATCAGGTGAAAACCGCTGTCACTGCGGATCGGGTCGGAGGTCGCGCCCTTGGGCATGTTGGGCGCCAGTTCGGCGAACAGCGAGGGCAGGTCCTCGGCCTTGCGCCAGCCGATATCGCCACCACTGAAGTTGTACTTCTCCCTGCTCGAGCGAATCACCTCCTCAAAGGGCTCGCCGCTGCGGATTCGCTTTACCAGCTGCTCGACATAGGCCCTGGCTTCGGCCTCGTCCTGGGGGCTGGTGCCGGGTTTAATCGGCAGCAGGGCATGCAGCAGGTGGTACTCCGGCTGGGTCAGTTTCTTGCCGTCCTCGGTGGCGAGAAAGTTGTCGACTTCCTTGGGCGTGATCTGGATGCGCTGGTTGACGTTGCCGGCCTGGACCCGCTGGATGATCATTTCCCGCCGCACCTGTTCACGCATCTCGGGGTAGGACTGGCCCTGCTGTTCCAGCGCCGCGATAAACTGCTCCAGGGTCATGCGGTTCTGGGCCGCGATATTCTGGATGGCGGCGTTGAGCTGGGCATCGGAGATGCGTACACCCACGCGCGCGCCCTTCTGCAGCTGGATGCTTTCCAGGATCAGGCGGTCCAGGGTTTCGCGGATAAGTGTGTCCTCGGGCGGAACCTCCATACCCCGGGATTTCAGGGTCTCGGTAAGCGCGGCGACCCGCTCGCGCAACTCACTGGCCATGATGATATCGTCGTCGACGATTGCCACCACCTGGTCCACCATCTGGGTTTCCGCCCGCAGGCCTGGCGCAATGACAACGGAGACAGCCAGGCCGGCGGCTGCGAGTAAGGCCTTAATATTCACGCTCTTGGTAACCTCTGATCATATCTTCAAGGATGTTGGTGATACGGCTGCCAAAGCCGCCCATGCCCTTCAGTACAAATTGTACCTGGGTAGTGTGTTGCTGTTGCAGGTTTGGATCACTGTAGTCCGGAAAAAATCCCGTCGTATTGTTGTCGTAATAGCGCA
>JAOUDU010000728.1 GCA_029859085.1 Gammaproteobacteria bacterium
GTTTGGCCTGACAACTCTACGGGTAGAGTTTTTCGGCATGGTTATATGTCCTTGGGTCATATCTTTGTATGTTGATTTTAGGTGGTTCCTGCTGCTTCCCAGCCGTCCGGCATGTCGGATAGAGCGATGTAAGGCACCTGCTCGCTCGCGCCGGGATGGAAAATACCGACACGCCCAAAAGAACCACTCGAGCGTGGTCTTGTCACACAGGTGGGAGTAATCTCCCAATAATCAGGAAAGACGCATAACAAAAGCAGGTGGAAACAAGGTGCCGATCAAGAAAATCGCCGTAATTGTCGTTATTGCCGTCGCCATCGCCGGCTGGTTTCACTTCGGGCTCGGCAGTTACCTGCAATTCGATACGCTGCAGCAACGGGTGGGGGACCTGCGGGTGTGGTATGCGGATAACCCGGCGCTGGCGGGCCTGCTGTATTTTGCGCTGTACGTTGTGGTGACGGCGCTGTCGGTACCCGGGGCCGCGGTGATGACCCTGGCGGGTGGGGCGCTGTTCGGCTTCTGGTATGCGCTGCTGCTGGTGTCCTTTGCCAGCAGTATCGGTGCGACGCTGGCTTTCCTGGTCTCGCGCCTGCTGCTGCGCGACTGGGTGCAGGGCAAATTTGGCCGGCAGTTGCGGTCTTTTAATGCCGGCTTTGAAAAAGACGGCGCCTTTTACCTGTTTTCCCTGCGCCTGGTGCCGATTTTCCCCTTCTTCGTCATCAACCTGCTGATGGGCCTGTTGCCCATCGGGGCCTGGCGTTTTTACTGGGTGTCGCAGCTGGGAATGCTGCCGGGGACCGCGGTCTATGTGAACGCCGGTACCCGGCTGGGGGAGCTGGAATCCACCGCCGGTATCATGTCCCCGGGCCTGCTGCTGTCTTTCGTGCTGCTGGCGGTCTTTCCGCTGCTCGCGAAGTGGCTGCTGGGCCAGATCCAGGCGCGGCGGGTGTTGGCGCCCTTCGTGCGCCCGCGCCGCTTCGATACCAACGTGATTGTCATCGGGGCCGGTTCGGCGGGTCTGGTGGCGGCGCTGATTGCGGCCACCGTGAAGGCGAAGGTTACACTGGTGGAGCGCCATAAAATGGGCGGCGACTGCCTCAACACCGGCTGCGTGCCCAGCAAGGCCCTGATCCGCTCGGCCCGGGTCGCCGATTACGCCCGGCGCGGGCCTGAGTTCGGGCTGGAGCCGATGTCGGTGCAGGTGAATTTCCGGCGGGTGATGGAGCGGGTGCAGGCGGTGGTGAAGACCATTGAGCCCCACGATTCGGTTGAGCGCTTCACCGCGCTGGGGGTGGACTGCGTGCAGGGCGATGCCCGCATCCTTTCGCCCTGGGAGGTGGAGGTCGGTGGCCGGACCCTGTCCGCCCGCAATATCATTATCGCCAGCGGCGCCCGGCCGCGGGTTCCGGATATCCCGGGCCTTGCGGGTCTGGATTACCTTACCTCTGACACGGTCTGGGAGATCCGGGAGGCGCCGGCGCACCTGCTGGTGATCGGCGCCGGGCCCATCGGTTGCGAACTGGCCCAGGCCTTTGCCCGTCTCGGCACCCGGGTGACGCTGGTCACCCACGCAGCCAGGATACTGCCGCGGGAGGATACCGAGGTCTCGGCGCTGCTGCTGAAGAACCTGGAAGCCCAGGGTATGACCGTGCATACCCGTTACGAACCGCTCGCGTTCAGGCGGGAGGCGGATGGGCAGCGCGCCACCTTTAATACCCCGGGCGGTGAGCGGGAGCTGGCTTTCGACCGGGTGCTGCTGGCGGTCGGGCGACATGCCAATGTGGAGGGCCTCGGCCTGGAGGCGCTGGGTATCCCCCTCACCGCGGCCGGTACGGTGGCGGTGGACGAATACCTGCGCACCCGGGTGCCTACCATCCTGGCCTGCGGCGACGTGGCCGGGCCCTACCTGTTTACCCATATGGCCAGTCACCAGGCCTGGTATGCGGCGGTCAATGCGCTGTTCGGTCGCTTTCGCAGCTTCAAGGTGGATTACACCATCGTGCCCTGGGCGACGTTTACCGATCCGGAGGTCGCGCGGGTGGGCATCAATGAGCAGGAGGCACTCGAGCGCGGTATTCCCTTTGAAGTCACCCGCTATGGTATCGACGATCTCGACCGCGCCATCGCCGAT
>JAOUDU010000729.1 GCA_029859085.1 Gammaproteobacteria bacterium
AGGCTCAGCTTCTGTTCCCCGGTCACTTCCCGGCTCGTTTCCCGGGACACCCCCAGGGATTGCCGGATCACTGAAGGGTCCAGCACATTGGTATTTGCCATTACCATGGCCCGGCTCAGGATATTGCGCAGCTCCCGGATATTGCCCCGGTACTGGTGGGCTTTCAACAGCGCCAGCGCCGACTCGGTCAGGTGGAAAACCTTGCCCCCCTGCCCCTGGCTGTCCCGCAGAATGGCGCGCGCCAGCAGGGGCAGGTCTTCGGCGCGCTCCGCCAGCGACGGCAGGTGAATGGGGAACACATTGATGCGGTAGTACAGGTCCTGCCTGAAAGCCCCCTCCTCCACCATGCGTTCAAGATTCCTGTGGGTGGCGCAGACCAGGCGAAAATCAGCCTGCCTGACCTGGGTGCTGCCCACCGGGCGGTAGGTGCCGGTCTCGATCAGGCGCAGCAGCTTCACTTGCAGCGATAGCGGTACATCCCCGATTTCGTCCAGGAACAGGGTGCCGCCGTGGGCCGCTTCCGCCAGGCCCTGGCGGGTATAGTTGGCTCCGGTAAACGCCCCTTTCACATGGCCGAACAGCTCGCTCTCGAACAGTGTTTCGCTGAGCCCGGCGCACTCGAGGGTAACCAGTGCCCGACTGGAGCGAAGGCTGGCCTGGTGCAGCGCCCTGGCGGCCAGTTCCTTGCCGGTACCGGACTCCCCCTGCAGCAACACCGCCGCATTGGTGGGGGCGACCCGGGAAATGAGACTCAGCATCTGGTTGAAGGCGGGACTGCTGCCCACCATGGCCTGGTCGCCGGCACCGGCTCCCGCTATCGAGACGGGCTTGAGCAATTCGACGAAGTACTGGAGTGCGCCGTCTTCGCCGAGGATCGGCAGCATCTCCACGTCAACATGTTCTTCCCCGCGGGGCGTCTGGTGAATATGGAGTACCCGCTCCCGCCGGCCGGAACTGGCGGCGGCCGCCAGCGGGCAATCCTCCCCGGCCTGGTCGCAGGGCCGGTCAAAATTATGGGACACGCGGTAACAGCGGGCGGGGGCCCCGTCCCTGGGGATCAGGCCGAAGGCCTCGCGGTAGAGATCGTTGGTGGCCAGGATCTGGTAGTCCGGGGTCACCAGGATGGCGGGATGCTCGTAGGTGTCCAGCATCCTTGCAATGGTGGGTTCGGTGCTTGAGGCGATGATTTCCATGGCTGCCAAATTTGGCTGAACGTTTGCCAAATGTGGCAGAACTCTCCCGGGTATGCAAGCCGCCGCCTCACAAAATTATCCTGCTTTTAAAATAATAATGTTTATAAACATGTAGATATAAAATATATCTAAAGTGATATGGCATCTGGCACGGCGATTGCTCCAGTACCGTTGCCTATCCGGAAGAATCCGGATCCCTACCTACCAGTGGAGGATATACCCATGAATTCACTCGCCGCGCCCAGCATCGAGGCAACCACCAGGCCGGAGGTTACTACCTTTTTTGATGAACCGACCAACACCCTGTCATACGTCGTCAGGGATCCCGCAAGCAACGCCTGTGCGGTCATAGATTCGGTGATGAACCTGGACTATCCTTCCGGCTCGATCACTTTTACCGGGGCGGACCAGATCATCGCCTTCGTCACGGAAAACAAACTGACCGTGGAGTGGATTCTCGAGACCCACGTCCATGCGGACCACCTGTCCGCGGCGCCCTATATCCAGCAGCGGCTGGGAGGCAAGATAGCCATTGGCTTCAATATCTCGGTCGTGCAGCAAACCTTTGCCCCGGTGTTCAACGCGGAACCCGGCTTTGCCCGCGATGGTTCCCAGTTCGATGTCCTGTTGCGCGATGGGGACGCCATCCAGGTCGGCCAGATGGCCGGCATTGCAATGCACACACCGGGTCATACCCCGGCCTGCATGACCTATGTGCTGGGTGATGCGGTATTCGTCGGCGACACCCTGTTCATGCCGGATGGCGGCACCGCCAGGGCGGACTTTCCCGGCGGCGACGCCCATACCCTGTACCAGTCGATCCAGCGCATCCTCAGCCTGCCGCAGGACATGCGTATCTTCGTCTGCCACGACTACCTGCCCAACGGCCGCGAGCTCGAGTACGAAACCAGCGTGGGCGCCGAGCTGCA
>JAOUDU010000730.1 GCA_029859085.1 Gammaproteobacteria bacterium
CCACCCGCAACCACCGCGACCCCGTGGCCTGCCTCTGCCTCAACTTCGCGGTGGCGGCGCCGGTGGCGCTGGCCCTGTGCGCGCTTTATTCCGGGCTCGCACTGCCGGGCTGGCGCGGCCTCGCCGGCGCGGCCTACGTCGGCCTGTTCGAAATGGGGGTGACCTTCGCGCTGTGGTCCACCGCGCTGCGCCTGTCCAGCGGCGTATCCCGCATCGGCAACCTGATCTTCCTGTCACCGCTGGCATCGCTGGTGTTTATCGCCACCATCCTGGGGGAGCCGATCCACCCCGCCACGCTGCTGGGGCTGGCAATGATCATCCCGGGCGTGCTGCTGCAGCAACGCCGCAACCCGGTCCCCCCGGTCTAGGCCCCGGGTATGCAACCGACCATCGCGGCGGAACTGGCGCCGCATTACTACCGGGACAATTTCCTGGTCCTGTGCGACACGGTGGAAGCCCAGTACGGCGATTTGCTGGCACCGGCCGAGCAGCTGTTCCTGCGGCGTTATCGCAGTTTGCCGTTCGACGCCCAGTGCCTGTATGTAAGGCTGGTGTCCCGGGTGGGGCCCTGGTTCCGCGAGGGCCGGCTGGCCTACCCGGAGCTGGGGCCGATTGCCCCGGCTGTCGACAGCCTGGTCGATGCGGGCCTGGCCGGGATCGCAGCGGAGCTGGCGGTGGCGGACCTGGGCGCACTGTACACCCGGCCGGAACTGTTGCGGGTGTTCGGGCCGCTGCTCGAGCCGCCCGCGCCCCGGGACAAGCCCGGCCTGCTGGCGGCTATCGGGTCGCTGGCCCTGGCTGATCGCGAACTGCTGGAGCGGCTGTCCGCCAGCGACGGTGCGCGGATTATCGCTCCCTGCTCGGTCGCGGAAGTGGAACTGTTGCAGCTGCTGTTTTTCGGCAACAGGCGCCAGGGCCTCACTGACTTCGTGCTCAGCGACCTGGGTGTCGCCTGCTACTTCCCCTATACGCTGGACCGGCAGCATCGCCTGTTCACCCGGCGGGAGGCGGTGGATGAATACCTGGCCCTTGCCGCGCTGGGGGACTGCTGGTATGAACTGCGCGAGGGCGAGGATCCCTCCGCGGTGGCCGTATTGGCGGGTGAGCTGGTGTCGCTGGACGTGCGCTTTCCCTCCAGCCAGGGGCGCTGGCACCGCTTGTGCAACGGCCTGGCCCGGGACCTGGAGCGCCTGGGTGAACTTGAACTGGCGGCGCAACTGTATGGGCGCAGCCGCCGTCACCCGGCCCGGGAGCGGCGGCTGCGCATCATGGAGCGGCTGGAGGACTGGGCGGGCGCGTCGCGGCTGTGCGCACAGATACTGGCCGAGCCCTGGTGCGAGGAAGAGCGCGACGCGTGCGAGCGGGTACTGTCCCGGGTGCAGCGCCGGCTGGGTGAAAAACCGGCGCCGCGGCGGCGCGACGATTTCGCCAGGTTGGCCCTGGCCCTGCCCCGGGAGGAGGCGCCGGTAGAACTGCTGGCGGCGCGCGCGCTGGCCCCCCGCTGGAGCGGGGTGCACTACGTGGAAAATACCCTGATGAACTCCCTGTTCGGGCTGGCTTTCTGGGAGCAGATATTCACGCCGGTCCCGGGCGTTTTCCACAATCCCTTCCAGAGCGCCCCCACCGATATGTACAGCACTGAATTCAGGGCGCGTCGCCGGCACGCCATCGAGGCGCGGCTGGATGCGCTGGCCCGGGCGGATATCGCGCGCGAGCTGCGCGCTGCCTTCCGCCGCTATGCCCCGTTCCAGTGTCGCTGGGTGGATTGGCGGCAGTTGGACGGGGCCCTGCTGGACGCTGCGACAAAAATTATCCCCGGCGCGCACCTGCTGGCCATCTGGGAGCGGATGCTGTTCGACCCCGGGGAAAACCGTCGGGGTTTCCCCGACCTGGTAGCCCTGGGGAAGGTGCCTGGCGACTACTGCCTGATCGAGGTGAAGGGGCCTGGAGATGCGCTGCAGGAGAGCCAGAAGCGCTGGCTGCGCTTCTTCGGGCGGCAGGGTATCCCGGCGGCGGTGGCCTGGGTTGCCTGGGAAGACCGCCGGGATGATACCGGCGATGCTTGAGCTGGCCGTGAGCGTCGGCGAGCTGGTGGCTTTCTGTCATCGTGCCGGGGACAT
>JAOUDU010000078.1 GCA_029859085.1 Gammaproteobacteria bacterium
TTCCCGGACGATCCAGGACTCGCTGACATAGTTCCAGCTGGAAAAACCGATGAACGCACACAGTGGCATCAGGAACACGATCCCTCCCAGGCTGTTCACCCAGGCCTGCGTGCGGTGGCTGAAGTTGCGATAGAAAATATCCACGCGCACGTGGGCCCCGCTTTTGAGGGCATAGGCCGTACCCAGCATGAACAGGCAACCGTGCATGTAGGTGACTGTTTCCTGCGCCATGATCGAGCCGACATTGAATCCGTAACGCATGACCACAACGACCGTGGTCAGCAGCGCCATACCGAAAACGAGCCATGCCAGCAGGCGGCCGCTGCGTTCGGTAAAAATGTCTATGTAATGCACACAGGCGCGCAGTACAGGCATGTCGGATAAGTCTTTTTGATTATTGTGGGGCAGGGTATCATAGCCACTTCCCCGACGTGAAAACTTATTCCGCCCTTCCTGCCGACACGGAATCAACCAGATGTTGACGGTAATTTCCCCAGCTAAAACCCTGGATTTTGATACGCCCCCGGGCACCCGCAAGGCGACCCAGCCCCGCTTTCTCGCGCGTTCCGCCGAGCTGGTGGAAGATGCGCGCGCGCTGACTCCATTTGCTATCCGGGAACTGATGGGCGTAAGTGAAAAAATCGCGGAACTCAACCACCGGCGCTTCATGGACTGGCACGCTCCCTTCAGCCTGGACAACGCCAAGCAGGCCCTGCTGGCCTTCAGGGGGGATGTGTATACCGGGCTGGATGCCGACAGCCTCGACGCCGCCCAGCTCGGCTTCGCCCAGCGCCACCTGCGCATTCTCTCGGGGCTCTACGGTATCCTGCGTCCGCTCGACCTGATCCAGCCTTACCGCCTGGAGATGGGCCTGAAGTTTGCGAATCGCGGCGGCGCTAACCTGTACGAGTTCTGGGGCGAATCGATTACCGCGGAGCTCAACAGGGAACTCGGGAAGTCGGGCTCGAAGGTGTTGGTGAACCTGGCCTCCAACGAATACTTCCACGCGGTGAGGCCACGCGCGCTCGAGGCGGAGATCATCACCCCGGTGTTCAGGGACCTCAAGGGCGGCAAGTACAGGATTATCAGCTTCTTCGCCAAGAAAGCCCGTGGACAGATGGCCCGGTTTATCATCGACCGGGAACTCGACGACCCCCGGGACCTGAAAGAATTCAGGTCCGGCGGCTACCGCTACAACAGGGCGCAGTCCACTGCCAGGGAGTTGGTCTTCACCCGCGACGCGCCGCCCGCGGCCGCCTGACCGCGCCGGGGCCAAACGTGGACGCGCTGCCCTTTTCCCAGGCCTGTGAAAACAACAAGGCCTTCATCCTGGAAGTGCTGCTGGAGGTTTTCGCGGATCGGCGCGAGGTGCTGGAAATCGCCAGCGGCACTGGCCAGCACGCCTGCCACTTTGCCGCGGGTATGCCCTGGCTGCGCTGGCAGCCGACGGAACTGGCTGAAAACCTGCGTTTCCTGCTGCCCCGCTGTCGCGCTTACGCCGGCGCCAACCTGCTGCCGCCGGTGGCCCTGGATGTTCGGGACCCCGCCTGGCCGCTGGCGATTCCGGACGCAATGTTCAGCGCCAACAGCCTGCATATCATGGCCTTTGCCGCGGTCGAACAATTTTTCGCCGCACTGGCGGAACAGGCCGGCCCCGATGTGACACTGGTTGTTTACGGGCCCTTTAACTACTGCGGCAAGTACACCAGCCCCAGCAACGCCAGGTTTGACCGGTGGCTGGCGCAGCAGCATCCGGACAGCGCCATCCGGGATTTCGAGGCAGTCGACCGGCTGGCGGCGCAGGCGGGTTTTGCGCTGCGGGCAGATCACGACATGCCCGCGAACAATCGACTGCTGGTGTGGCATAAACCGCTGCGCGAACAGCGGACGCCCGGCCAGGTGGACTGAGGCGCCAGCCCCGGTCGAGTCTTCAGCCCCCGTTTTCCCTGAACGGCAGCAGGGTGGATGCGTCCCTGAGATAGGCCTCGCTGTGGACGGCCTCGCGGCGCGTGAAATCGCCCACTGCGGCGGACAGGCGCGGGTCGGCGATCCAGTGGCTTGACCAGGTCGGGACGGGGCGGAAACCGCGCTGGATTTTATGCTCGCCCTGGGCACCGGGATCAAATTTTTTCAGGCCGTGGGCGATGCAGTACTCGATACCCTGGTAGTAGCAGGTTTCGAAGTGAAGGCAATCGTATTCCCGCTCACACCCCCAGTAGCGACCGTACAGGGTGTCGCCGGAGCGGAAATACAGCGCCCCGGCAACCGCCCGGCTCTCCAGGTATGCCAGCACCATGATCACCTGCGCGCCGAGTTGCGGCGCGACCCGGGTGAAGAAGTCGCGTGTCAGGTAGCCCCCGTGGCCGCTGCGCTTGGCATAGGTCAGTTGGTAAAACCGGTGGAACTGCAGCCAGCGCTCGCTGCCTATGTCGTCACCGCAAAAGGTTTTGAGCACCAGTCCCTGCTCTGCGACTCGAGCGCGCTCGCGCCGCAGGTTTTTGCGCTTGCGGCTGGTGAAGCCGGCCAGGAAGGCCTCGAAATTGTCATAGCCTTCGTTGAACCAGTGAAACTGGGTGGCGGTGCGCCGGTGCAGGCCCGCCTCCAGCAGGCGCCGGGCCACCCCCTCCTCCGGAAACAGCAGGTGCCAGGATGAAATACCGCGGGCGCTGGCGAAGCGGCGAATTGCCTGTAGCGCCGCTTCCCAGGCGGCATCCAGGTCGCCGTCCGGACGCAGGCACAGCCGCGGGCCGGTGGCGGGGGTGAAGGGAATCGCGCTGACCAGCTTGGGATAGTAATCGAGCCCGCTGCGCTGCCAGGCATCGGCCCAGGACCAGTCAAATACGTACTCGCCATAGGAGTGGGATTTGAGGTACAGGGGCATGACCGCCAGGATTCCCGCCGCATCGCGCAGCAGCAGGTGACAGGGCTGCCAGCCGGTGTCGGCGTTGGCACAACCGGTCTGCTCCAGGCCAAACAGAAACTCGTGGCGCAAAAAGGGGTAGTCGAGGCCGGCCAGGCGATTCCAGTCCCCGGCCGGGATCTCCCCCAGGCTTCCCAGGAACTCCGCCGCAATCTTCATTGGGTGGCAGCCGAAGCGCTGTAGTGCAGCACGATGCCGGCAAAGATCGCCATACCCACCCAGTTGTTGTGCAGGAAGGCCCTGAAGCAGGCGTCGCGCTCGCGCTCGCGAATCAGGTACTGGTGGTAGCCGAACAGGGCGGCCGACACAACCAGGGACAGGTTGAAGTAGAGCCCCAGCTCGAATGCCCGGCCCGCCAGATACAGGGTGAGCAGGCACAGCAGCTGCAGTGCGCCGATGATAACGCGGTCGTGCCGGCCGAACAGGATGGCGGTGGACTTCACACCGGCGGCAATATCGTCGTCGCGGTCAACCATCGCGTACTTGGTGTCATAGGCCACGATCCACCAGAAGTTGCCGAGAAATACCAGCCACAGGGCCGCGGGCAGTTCGCCCCGCTGGGCGGCGAAGGCCATCGGAATGCCCCAGGAGAAGGCCAGCCCCAATACCAGCTGCGGCAGGTGCGTGTAGCGCTTCATAAAGGGGTAGGTGGAGGCCAGCACCACCGCCGCCACCGACAGCCAGATGGTCAGGGGGTTGGTCAGCAACACCAGCCCAAAGGCCGCCAGCATCAATACGAAAAACAGGGTTATGGCCTCTTTTTCCGTCACCGCGCCGGTGACCAGCGGGCGCCCGCTGGTGCGCTTGACCGCGCCGTCCACACGCCGGTCTGCCAGGTCGTTGATGATGCAGCCGGCGGAGCGGGTCAGGAAGGTCCCGCCGATAAAAATCGCCAGCAGTCCGCAGTCGGGCACCCCCCGCGCCGCTATCCACAGCGCCCACAGGGTCGGCCACAGCAGCAGCAGGGTGCCTATCGGTTTGTCGAAGCGGATCAGCTGCAGCAGTGCGCTGGTTTTTGAGGTGCTTGCCATGGGTTGTTCTGTACCTGTCCCTGGAACGGCCAAGCTTACTGGGTTGACGTCACAATTGCAGCGCTAACCGGCAAGGACGCTGCCGCGCCGGGCCCGGTGGACCGCCAGCGCTGTGGTCCAGGGGGTGAAGCCCTCGAGGAACACCTCGCTCACCATCAGGCTGCGCCCGCCAATTACGAAGCGCGAGCGCCGGCCCCAGGCCGGGCTGTCCTGGCGCAGGGCAGGGGGCAGGTAGTCGCTGTCACCTTCTATCCGGGCCAGCTCGAAGGGGCTGCGGCGCATGCCGGGGTACTTGAAAAGAATGGCCCCAAGGGACTTGTTCTGCAGGTAGCGCAGGTGGCGAAGTTCCCCGGTCAGGCTGCTGACGGGAAAGACGCTGCGGGCAAAAACCACGGTCTGCTGCGCCAGCATCAGGCCCACCTCCCGTACCAGGGCCCTTTGTCCGGCAACCACGCCCAGTAACCTGCTCTCCGAATACAGTGGCAGCTGCCAGCCCTGGTATAGGCGGTCAACCCTGAATTCGCCGTGGTTCAGCCCGATGAGTCGCATCGTCAGGGAGCCGTCGTCCAGCAGCCAGGGCCGGCAGTCTGGCGGCAGTTGGGCCGTGGTGTATCGCCTGATCGGACGCCATCGGGGTTCGCAGGTAATCTGGCGTGGACTGGGTCGGTGGGGCACGGCGGGAGGGGCTCGTCGCTGGCTGGATAAGCGGCGAGGATGCGCGATAGGGCAGGCGCTTGCAAGCCCCGGACTGGTTCAGTTTGCCCGCCCGTGGCGCGGATAAAACCCTTGCACAAAACAGGCACATCCCTATAGTGTTGCGGTCCAAATTTTGATCGAAACCAGGCCGTGCCCAGCCGGCGCGGCGCAGGGTCGATTCACTCGACCACACCCCGTATGCGACAATGCCGGCCCGCGCGCAATGGCAGCGATGAAAGCAGTGTTGTCCCCCGGGGCAAATCAGAGCGAGAAGTGACATGAGCAAGTACGAATGTATCGTCTGTGGCCTGATCTACGACGAAAAGGAGGGCTGGCCGGATGACGGTATTGCCCCCGGCACCAAATGGGAAGATGTTCCTGCGGACTGGTTGTGTCCCGACTGTGGCGTGGGCAAGGAAGACTTCGAATTGCTGGAAGAGTCGCCGGTGGACGAAACGCCTCATCACGAGGAGCCGGTGGTCGACAAGGTGCACGCGCCGGTAGTCATCCTCGGTACCGGCCTGGCGGGATACGGGCTGGCCAAGGAGTTTCGCAAGTCAGACGACAGCACGCCGCTGATTCTGATCACCTCCGACGACGGTCGTTCGTACTCCAAGCCCATGCTCTCCACCGGGTATACCAAGAACCATGGCGCCAACGACCTCGCCCAGCTGGATGCGGGCAGTATGGCCCGGATGCTCAAGGCCAGTGTCTGGACCATGACCCGGGTCAACGAGATCGATACCGCGCAGCAGCTGATCAGGGTAGGCGATGCCCAGACCGCTATTCACTACGGCAAGCTGGTGCTGGCCGTGGGCGCGGAGGTGATCAGCCCGCCCATACAGGGCGATGCCCTGGAGCTGGTGTACTCGGTGAACGACCTGCTGGACTACGATGATTTCCGCACCGCGGTGGCCAAGAACAAGGTGAAGAAAGTCTGCATTATCGGCGGCGGCCTGATCGGCTGTGAATTTACCAACGACCTGATCAATGGCGGTTTCGAGGTGGAAGCGGTGGACCCCCTGGGCTACTGCCTGCCCACCCTGCTGCCCGAGACAGCGGGCAAGGCGGTGCAGGCGGCACTGGAGGCGAAAGGCGCGAAATTCCATTTCGGCCCGCTGGTGACGGCCGTGAACAAGGCCGCCAGCGGCGTGACAGTCAGCCTCAATAACGGCGCCACCATCGCCGCCGATATCGTGGTGTCCGCGGTGGGTGTCCGCCCCCGCACCGGCCTGGCCAAGGCGTCCGGCATCGCCACCAACCGGGGCATCGTCACCAACCGCCTGCTGGAAACCAGCGCTCCCAATGTCTACGCCCTGGGTGATTGCGCCGAGGTGGCCGGGCATGTGCTGGTCTACGTCGCTCCCCTGATGGCGGCGGCCCGGGCCCTGGGCAAGACCCTGGCGGGTGAACCCACCGAGGTCAGCTATCCCGCCATGCCGGTGACGATCAAGACACCGGCCTGCCCGGTGGTCGTGGCGCCGCCGGCGATGGGCGCCGAGGGCGCGTGGTCCATCGCCGCGGATGGCTGTAATGTGAAGGCGGAATTCCGCGATCCCGGAGGCAAGCTGCTGGGCTTTGCCCTGACCGGGGAGGCCACCAAAGACAAACTGGCGCTGCAGAAGGAACTGCCGGCCATCCTGTCCTGATGCCATTCCGGGCGGGGGAGCCGGTTGCCCCGGCGACCGCGGAGGCCCATATCAGGACATGGCTGGCCCAGTGCGTCGTCGGCCTGAATCTCTGCCCTTTTGCGCGGCCCCTGCTGGGCTCGGAGAGGCTGCGTATTGCCATTTGCAACGCGACGCAGCCGGACGCCCTGCGAACGGTATTCCTGCAGGAGCTTGACCTGCTCCAGCGCTGCGGCGAGGAGGAGATCGCCACCACGCTGCTCGCCTTTCCCGCAGCGCTGGGGGATTTTCACGACTACCTGGATTTCCTCGACGAGGCCCAGGCCCTGCTGGCCGAGGCTGGGCTGGAGGGCGTCGTCCAGCTGGCGAGCTTCCACCCCCGGTACCTGTTTGCCGGGGAGGCCGCTGATGCACCCGGCCATTACAGCAACCGCTCGCCTTACCCGCTGATTCACCTGTTGCGGGAAGAAAGCCTGACCCGGGCGCTGGCGGACGGTGCCGACCCCGAGCAGATCCCGGCCCGCAATATCGCCACCCTCGAGGAGATCGGCGTCGCCGCACTGGAGCGGCGCTGGCGCGATATGTTTGGCGACAGCTAGGTCTGTAAACCCGTCGGGGTGTTCACGCACAGGTCATTCATATCGATTCCTTGCAGGTAGTTGAAGCCGGCGGGTCTGGCTGGTGGCAGTACGATTCGCCCGCTTTCCCGGCCGGGGCCGGTAGCAGGAATGAGCCCTGGAAGTACCTGTCGCGATCCAGGTCATGCCCCGGGTAATCAAGCTGCTGAAAGGTTACACCTAGACGTTGCCAAAGGCCTGTTTCGCTCCGGTCCAGCGCTGTACCAGCGCGGCGGCGAGTTCGGGATGGCGCTGGCGGATAATTCCGGAAATGGTTTGCACCTCGTCCAGCAGGTGGCCGTGGGCCGGCAACTGGGCGATGCGGAACTCCATCAGCCCGGTCTGCCGAGTACCCAGCACCTCCCCGGGCCCGCGCAGTTCCAGGTCCTTTTCAGCGATATAGAAACCGTCCGAGCTGTCCCGCAGGGCGAGCAGCCGCTCCCGGCCGGAGGCGGACAGCGGCGCCTGGTACAGCAGCACGCAATGACTGGCCTGGCTGCCGCGGCCGACCCGGCCCCGCAGCTGGTGGAGCTGGGCCAGCCCCAGGCGCTCGGGATTCTCGATGATCATCAGGCTGGCATTGGGCACATCGACGCCGACCTCGATCACGGTGGTGGCCACCAGCAGCGCCAGCTCGCCGGCCTTGAAGGCGGCCATGACTGCGTCTTTGTCAGCCGGCTTCATGCGGCCGTGAATCAGCCCGATCGCGAGATCCGGCAGGGCGAGCTGCAATTCCTCCGCGGCCGCCTGGGCCGCCTGGGCCTGCAGCGCGTCACTTTCCTCGATCAGCGTGCAGACCCAGTACGCCTGCCTGCCCCGGGCGCAGGCCGCCGCGACCCGCTCGACCACCTGGTCGCGGCGACCGTTGTCGATCAGCACCGTGGTGACGGCCTGGCGCCCCGGCGGGAGCTCGTCGATCACCGAGCAGTCCAGGTCCGCGTAGGCCACCATTGAGAGGGTGCGCGGAATCGGTGTGGCGGTCATCACCAGCTGGTGTGGCTTGCCCTGCCCCGGAGCGCTCTTGCCGGTGAGTGCCAATCGCTGGTGGACCCCGAAACGGTGCTGTTCGTCGACAATGACCAGGCCCAGGCGATGAAAGGCGACGTCCTGCTGGAACAGGGCGTGGGTGCCGATCACCAGGGCGGCTTCGCCGCCGGCGATTCGCTGCAGCGCCGCCTCCCGTTTCTTGCCCTTGGTGCGGCCACTCAGCCACTCCATATCGATGGACAGGGGCTGGAACCAGTTGCTGAAACTGGCCCAGTGCTGTTCCGCCAGGATCTCGGTGGGGGCCATGATGGCCACCTGGTAGCCGTTGGCGATGGCCTGCAGGGCGGCCCCGGCTGCGACCAGGGTCTTGCCCGAGCCCACGTCACCCTGCACCAGGCGCAGCATCGGGACGGGACGGGCGAGGTCGGCGGCGATCTCCGCCAGCACCCGCTGCTGGGCCCCGGTGGGCGTGAAAGACAGGGTGGCCATGAAGGCCGCCAGCTGCTGGGCGTCTGGCGCCAGGGCCGGGGCCCCCTCCTCCCGCTGGCGTTGGCGCAGGTTCTGCAGCGACAGGTTGTGAGCGACCAGCTCCTCCAGCGCCAGGCGCTGCTGGGCCGGATGCTGCCCCTCGCGCAGCAGGTCCTGCGGGGCATCCGGTGGTGGCGCGTGCAGGTACTCGAGGGCGCGGGCCAGGTCGTACGGGTGGCAGCCCGGGGGCAGCAGGTCTTGCGGCGGGTCCCGCCGCAGCCGGGCCAGGGCCTGGCCGCAGAGATTGCGCCACTGGTTCTGGCCGATGCCGTCGGTGGTGGGATAGATGGGGGTTAGC
>JAOUDU010000732.1 GCA_029859085.1 Gammaproteobacteria bacterium
TCAACTCTCCCCTGATTGCGGAATATATACGCAAGGGTGAGGTACACCTGATCAAGGACCTGATGGCCAAGTCAACGGAACTTGGCATGCAAACTCTCGATCAGTCACTGATCAAAGCGTACAAGGAAGGGCTGATTTCCAAAGAGGACGCCCTCCGCTTCGCCGATTCCGGCAACGATGTGCGTCTGCAAATCAAAATGCACGACAGGGGCGAATCCGGTTCAGGTGACGGGCTGGGGCTTGCTTTCGATGAGTACGATAATGAGGGCCGCTTTCACGGACGCTAGCATGCGTTTTGCCTAGCCCCCGGAATTTTCTGCCAGCCAGGGTCGCAGGATAAGCTCTGCGGCAAGGCTGTCCACAGGTTGCCGTTTGAAGTCTCCTCGGTGACCTTGCTCACGGCTGTTGTACTTCGCTTCAAAACTACTCAGCCGCTCATCGACCATCGCCACTTCCAGGCCCAGTCGACCGTGTAAGCGGCGCGCAAATTTACTGGCCTGCTCACTTAATTCACTGTCACTGCCGTCCATGTGTATCGGGTCGCCCACCACTAACAGGTCGGGGCGCCACGTATCAACCAGGTCTTCCAGCACGCGCCATTCCGGCAGCCCATCTTTAGCCCTGAGTATGGGCAGTGGCTGAGTGGTCCCGAGCAGGCTGTTTCCCATCGCCACACCGATCTGGCGCAGGCCGAAATCAAACGCCATCACGGTGCGGTGGGATTTCTTCATCGGAGAGCTCTCGCCCGATTGCGCAATCAGGCGTGTCCCGCCTGACCGGAAATCAGGTTCATGTCTATTCCCAGCTGCGCTGCTGCTGCTTCGAGGCGCTGGTCGGCGGGTGTGGAGAAAATAATATCACTACTGCCGGGCAGGGTTAGCCAGCTGTTTTCCGCCAGTTCCTGTTCCAACTGGCCGGCAGTCCAGCCGGCGTAGCCGAGGGCAATCAGGTGGTCACTTGGCCCACTGTCGGTGGCGATAGCGCGCAGAATATCGCGAGAGGTGGTGAGAGTGATTTCGGAGGTTATCTTCACGCTGGCCTCCCAGGTTTTGTCACAGTAGCGGTGCAATACAAATCCGTGGTCCATTTGTACCGGGCCGCCAGCCATGACCGGCATCTCAGAGAAATCACGCTGGGTACTGATTTGCAGGTGCTCGAAAATTTCGCTCACCGACAGGTCCAGCGGCCGGTTGATGACGATGCCCATAGCGCCGCTTTCACCGTGCTCGCAAATATATGTGATGCTTTGAGAAAAAATTCCTTCAGACAGGCGAGGCATTGCCAGCAGGAAGTGATCCCGCAGACAATCGCCGCTTTTAGCTGTATTGACGGAAAACTTTCCGGACATGAAGCAACTTGTCTCTTCGCTGTGTCAATAAAATAAGGGTCACCGGGCTTGCTGACGCTTAAGGTGAGCTTAGCTGGTTTTCCTGAAAATACCATGTTCGAACGATCTCCAGCTTGTCCGTGGTGGCCTTCAACTCCGGTGGAAAGGGGGCGTAGGGTGCCGCCATGCGCACGATCTTGATCGCTGCTTCGTCCAATACCGCATAGCCGGAAGAAGACAAAACCCGTATGTCTTCCAGACTGCCATCCTGGCGGACCACTACCAGCAGGCGGAGGTCTCCGTAAATACCGTAGCGAACCGACGCCGCAGGGTAATATTGGTTTCCCACGGCTTCCAGGCGTCGGCGCCAGTCCAGCAGGTAGGCTGCATCCGCGGATTGTTTAGCGGACGCGGCGGTCAAGCGCCTCACACGTGGCTGGTTGGCATAGGTTCTGGTCTGTTCGTCCAGTTCCGCCTGCAGGCCGGCGAGTTCCTGGCTGAGCCGGTCGACTTCCGGGCTGATCCCCTGCAGGTTGTTTTTTTGCAGTTCCTGTTCAGCCTGGTTTTTTGTGACCGCGCGGCGGGCTCTGGCGGTGGTGGTCAGAGCATCGCGTTGCAGAGCGACTTGCTTCTGTGGCGCCTGCATCAGGGTCTGCTGCTCGGATGGTGAATCGGTCGGCAGGTTGTTGTGACTGCTGATCTGGTTTATCTCGGCCGCATCACCACCACCCTCCTGGTTGGCCTGGGCAAGAAGAAGGGCGTCGTCAGGGGCCACCGCGCTGGGCCG
>JAOUDU010000731.1 GCA_029859085.1 Gammaproteobacteria bacterium
CTTCGGCCCGATGAGCGAAGTGGCGCCGGGCTGGAAGCTGCGGGTGCTGCTGGCCCAGGCCCTGTTTTCCGACCCGGATATCCTGCTGCTGGACGAGCCCACGAACAACCTGGATATCGACACCATCCGCTGGCTGGAGGGCGTGCTGAACGCCCGCAAGTCCACCATGATCATCATTTCCCACGACCGCCACTTCCTCAACGCGGTGTGCACCCACATGGCGGACATCGATTACGGCGAATTGCGGGTCTACCCCGGCAATTACGACGATTTCATGACCGCGTCCACCCAGGCGCGGGAGAAGCTGCAATCCGAGAACGCGAAGAAGAGCGCCCAGATCGCGGAACTGCAGCAGTTTGTCAGCCGCTTCTCCGCCAATGCCTCCAAGGCCAAGCAGGCGACCTCCCGGGCCAGGCAGATCACCAAGATCACCCTGGAGGACATAAAACCCTCCAGCCGGGTCAGCCCCTACATCCGCTTCAAGCAGGAAAAGAAATTGCACCGCCAGGCCGTGATCCTGGAGAACCTGGGCCACGGCTTCGACGGCGAGACCCTGTTCGAGAAGGGCAGCATCATGGTCGAGGCGGGCACCCGGCTGGCGATCATCGGCGACAACGGTGTGGGCAAGACCACCCTGCTGCGCTGCCTGATGGGCGAGCTCACGGCCGATTCCGGCAGGATCAAGTGGGCGGAAAACGCCACCCTGGGTTACTGCCCCCAGGACAGCACCGCCGACTTCGACTGCGACCTCAACCTGTTCGACTGGATGAGCCAGTGGCGCCGGGCCAGCCACGACGACCAGATCGTGCGGGCGACCCTGGGGCGCCTGCTGTTTTCCTCGGACGATTTCAAGAAGCAGGCCCGGGTCTGCTCCGGTGGCGAGAAAAACCGCCTGCTGTTCGGCAAGCTGATGATGATGGACACCAATATCCTGTTGCTGGACGAGCCCACCAACCACCTGGACATGGAGGCGATCGAGGCGCTGAACCTGGCGCTGGAACACTACGAGGGCACCCTGATCTTTGTCAGCCACGACCGCGAATTCGTCTCTTCGCTGGCCACCCGGGTGATCGAGATCAAGGACCGTCGCCTGGTCGACTTCCAGGGCACCTACGAGGAATACCTCGCGGGCCAGCCCGCTGCCGACAAGGTGGCCAACGCCTGATAAACTCCCGGTTCCTCTGATTTGCCAGGGACGGGAGAGATGAAGTACAGCGGTAATTTGCCTGAGAACACACCGATACTGGTGGGGGCCGGCCAGGTGGTCGAGCGCGGCGCCAGCGCCGACTCCCCGATGATGCTGGCGGCGGAAGCGTCCCGGCGCGCCCTGGCCCACGCCGGCGGCGACGGCCTTGTCGGCGCCATCGATACCATCTCGGTGACCCGCCTTTTCGCCGACTCGATGGGCATGCCGCCCTGCCCCTTCGGGCGCAGCGACAACCCGCCCATGTCGGTGGCGCGCGCCCTCGGCGCCGCGCCGGCCCACTGCATCTACGGCCAGGTCGGCGGCAATGAGCCCCAGGGCCGTGTCATCGAGTTCGCCCGGGATATCGCCCGGGGCGAGCGTTCGGTGGTGCTGCTGGCCGGCGGCGAGGCCATCCGCAACCAGCGCAGCGCCGAGCGCAGCGGGCAAACCCTCGACTGGAGCGAGAGTTTCGACAGCGTCGAATTCCCGCTGGAGGACCGCGGCTGGGGCGACATGTTCGTCACGATGCAGGAAGTCAGCAACGGCCTGCTGGCGCCGATGAACTACTACGCGCTGATCGACCAGGCCCGGGCTTTCTCCCTGGATCGCACGGTTGCACAGCACCGGGCGGCGATGGCGCCACTGCTGGCGTCCCTCAGCGCGGTGGCGGCCGCCAACCCCTATGCCCAGTTTCCCGAGGCCCTCGCGGCGGATGACATCCTGGCAGCTGAGCCACTCAACCATCTCTACAGCAAGCGCATGGTGGCCCAGGATGGCGTGAACCAGGGGGCCGCGCTGCTGCTGTGCAGTGTCGGCGCTGCCCGCCGGCTCGGTATCCCGCCCGGGCATTGGGTGTTCCTGCACGGCATGGCCGAAGGGGCGGATTACAACCTCAGTGAGCGCGATGACCCGGCCTGCTCGCTGATGG
>JAOUDU010000733.1 GCA_029859085.1 Gammaproteobacteria bacterium
GGCCCGCCTGTGCCAGCGTTACGGTGCGGCGGTGGTGGTCATGGCTTTCGACGAGCAGGGGCAGGCGGACAACCTGCAGCGCCGCAAGGAAATCTGCAAACGCTGCTACGACCTGCTGGTTGGGCAACTCCAGTTCAACCCCAACGATATTATATTCGACCCCAATATTTTCGCGGTCGCCACCGGGATCGAGGAGCATAACAACTACGCGGTTGAATTCATTGAGGCGACCCGCTACATAAAGGCAGAACTGCCGGGCGCGCTGGTTTCCGGCGGCGTATCCAACGTCTCCTTTTCCTTCCGTGGCAATGATGCGGTGCGCGAGGCGATCCACTCCGTGTTCCTCTACCACGCGATCCGCGCCGGCATGGATATGGGCATCGTCAACGCCGGACAACTGGCCGTGTACGACGACCTGCCCGCGGACCTGCGCGAGGGTGTGGAGGACGTTATCCTCAATCGCCGGGACGACGCGACCGAGCGCCTGTTGACCCTGGCCGAACGCTACCGCTCGAGCGGAGCGGGCGAGGCCCGGGTCGAGGACCTCAGCTGGCGGGAACAGCCCGTGGCCAAGCGCCTGGAGTACGCCCTGGTAAAAGGCATCAACACCTGGGTGATCGAGGACGCGGAGGAGGCCCGGCATCATTACACGCGCCCCATCGAGGTGATCGAGGGGCCGTTGATGGATGGCATGAACGTGGTGGGCGACCTGTTTGGCGAAGGCAAGATGTTCCTGCCCCAGGTGGTCAAGAGCGCCCGGGTGATGAAGCAGGCGGTGGCCTACCTGCAACCCTTTATCGAGGAGGAAAAAACCGGGGGCAACAACACCAACGGCAAGATCCTGATGGCGACGGTAAAGGGCGATGTGCACGACATCGGCAAGAATATCGTCGGGGTCGTGTTGCAGTGCAATAATTTTGAGGTGATTGACCTGGGGGTCATGGTGCACTGCGACGAGATCCTGCGGGTGGCGCGCGAAGAGAAGGTGGATATCATCGGCCTCAGCGGGCTTATTACGCCCTCACTGGATGAGATGGTACATGTCGCCAGCGAGATGGAGCGCCAGGGTTTCAGTGTCCCGCTGATGATTGGTGGCGCCACCACCTCCAAGGCCCACACTGCGGTAAAAATCGACCCCCACTACAATCGCGACGTGGTGGTTTATGTGCCCGATGCCTCGCGCAGCGTCGCGGTGGCGACCCAGCTGGTCGGCGATGGCAAGCGTGCCTTTGTCGAGGCCCGCCGGGAAGAGTACGACCTGGTACGCGAACGGGTGGCCAATCGCCAGCCTACCAGCCGGCAGCTGAGCTACGCCGAGGCGGTAGCGAATGGTTTGCACCTGGACTGGAGCAGTTATACGCCTCCCCGCCCCAGCTTCATCGGCACCCGCACTTTCGATGATTTCCCGCTGGGGGAACTGGTGGACACCATCGACTGGACGCCGTTTTTCCTTACCTGGGAACTGGCGGGCAAGTACCCGAATATTCTCGAGGACAAGGTGGTGGGCGCCCAGGCCGCCGAGCTGTTTGGCGATGCCCGGGCCATGCTGCGGCGCATTGTCGACGAAAAACTGCTGACCGCCCGCGCGACTGTCGGGTTCTGGCCGGCGGCGCGCTCCGGCGCCGATGACATAGCGATCTACGCGGATGAGTCCCGCTCCGAGGTAATTGCCACCCTGCACCAGTTGCGGCAGCAGGTTGAAAAACCCAATGGCAAGCCCAACCTGAGCCTGGCAGATTTCATCGCCCCTGCGGACAGCGGTGTACAGGACTATATCGGCGCCTTCTGTGTCACCACGGGCCATGGTGTGAAGGAACTGGCGGCGAAGTTCGAGGCGGAGCACGACGATTACAACAGCATCATGCTGAAAGCCCTGGCGGACCGGCTGGCGGAGTCATTTGCGGAGCATCTCCACCGCCTGGTGAGAACCCGGTTGTGGGGCTATGCCGGCGACGAACAACTGAGTAACGAGGAACTTATCCGGGAACGCTATCGTGGCATCCGTCCCGCGCCCGGCTATCCCGCCTGCCCTGACCATACCGAGAAAGCCACCCTGTTCAGGCTGCTGGACGCGCCCAACAGCTGTGGAGTTGAACTTTCGGAAAGCTACGCG
>JAOUDU010000735.1 GCA_029859085.1 Gammaproteobacteria bacterium
GGTGAGCTTGCTGATTCCGGTTTCCTTTTCCATGCGCCATTTTAGTCCGGTTTTGGTCGGGCCGGTTAGTCGGGCCAGGCCGGTGCTGTCACGGGGCATTCTCCAGGAAAAATACCCGGGGATTAACAGTCCCGGACGGCAGCTGCTACAATCGCCATCCCTTTCGCCCTAGACCAGCGCCTCCTGCCGGCGCCCTGTGCCAGCCCTATGACCCTGCCACCACCCCAGACAATCAGGCCCAGTGATTCGGATGTACTCGCCAATGTGCGCGCGGCGCTGGCCGAAGACGTGGGCAGCGGGGATATCACCGCCGCACTGATTCCCGCCGCGGCCAAGGCCTCGGCCCGGGTTATCACCCGCGAGGATGGCGTACTGTGTGGCCGCGCCTGGGTAGACCGGGTATTCGCCGAGCTGGATCCGTCGATCACCGTGGACTGGACTGCGCGCGACGGTGACCGCATTGTCGCGGGACAGCAACTGTTCACAGCCAGCGGCAACGCGCGGGCGCTGCTGACGGGTGAACGCTCGGCCCTGAACTTCCTGCAACTCCTGTCCGGCACGGCCACCAGCTGCCAGCGCTATGCGGCCCTGGTGGCGGGAACAGGCGTGAAGCTGCTCGACACCCGCAAGACCATACCCGGGCTGCGGATCGCCCAGAAATACGCCGTCACCTGCGGCGGCTGCCACAACCATCGCATCGGCCTGTACGACGCCTTCCTGATCAAGGAAAACCACATCCACGCGGCGGGCAGCATCGCCAGTGCGGTGCAGGCCGCCCGGCAATACGCGCCCGGCAAGCCCGTGGAAGTGGAGGTGGAGAACCTGGACGAACTGGAGCAGGCCCTCGCCGCCGGCTGCGACCGCGCCATGCTGGACAATTTTTCGCTCGGGCAGATGGCGGAGGCGGTAAGAGTCTGCGCGGGGCGAGCGGAACTGGAAGCCTCGGGCAACGTCACCGAGCAGACCCTGCGGCCGATTGCCGAAACCGGGGTGGATTTTATTTCCATCGGCGCGCTCACCAAGGACTGCAAGGCGCTGGATCTGTCGATGCGGCTGCTCTGACTGCTATACCAGCGGGCGCTTGCTGACGATCACGCCGTTGTTGTCCGCGTAAATGTAGTCCCCGGGGGCGATGGACACGCCGCCGAACGCGACCGGGACATCCCGCTGCCCCATACCCAGCTTCTCGGTTTTCAGGGGGCAGTGGCCAAGGGCCTGGACCCCGATCGCGGTCGCCGCGATCTGGTCCACGTCGCGCACCGCCCCGTTGATGACCAGGCCGGCCCAGCCGCTGGCCGCCGCCTGCTCCGCCAGCATGTCACCCAGCAGCGCACGGCGCAGGGAGCCACCCCCATCCACCACGATCACCCTTCCCTCGCCAGGCTCGGATACGCACTGCTTGACCAGCGAATTGTCCTCGTGGCACTTGATGGTTACCGCCCTGCCGCCGAACTGCCGGATGCGGCCATAGCTGGCAAACTGCAGTTCGATGGCGGAGGCGTCCGGATGGGCATCGGTGAGGTCGGGGGTGGAGATAGCGGGCATGGGTCACTTCCAGGCAATGGGGCGGCGGTCGCCGGTGAAAACCAGGGTGTACCACATTAGCAGGCAAGGTATAATTTCCCCAATCAATATACAATATTCCAGCCATTCGCTGAGTGAATAGGGGCCGCCTCTGAATCTCAATCGCATCGACCTTAATTTGCTGGTTTACCTGGACGCGTTGCTGCGCGAGCGCAACGTCACCCAGGCGGCGAACCAGCTCAACCTGTCCCAGCCTGCCATGAGCAACGGCCTGCGGCGCCTGCGCGAACTGTTCGACGACCCGCTGCTGGTGCGGACCAGCGAGGGAATGACGCCCACGGAGCGGGCGCTGGAGCTCGAGCCAATTGTCCGCGAGGTGCTTTCCACTATCGATCGGGCGGTCCAGCCGCGCTCGGAGTTCGACGCCCGGAATGCCCAACGGGTGTTCCGGATCATGGCCAGTGATTATGCCGAATCCACGCTCTTCCCCAGTGTGCTGGGCAAGTTGCGCTCGCTGGCACCGGGGCTGACCCTGGACATCATGACCCCCAGCGACGTAAGTTTCCTCGACGTGGAGCGGGGCAAAGT
>JAOUDU010000734.1 GCA_029859085.1 Gammaproteobacteria bacterium
AGGCCTATCCCGACGTCGCCCAGGCGGTGCTGGACATGGAGTGGCTGCAGCGCCTCAACAGCCTGATGGAACTCAGCCGCCGGCTGGTGCTGGCGGTGGGAGGCCTGCTCGTGGTGGGGGTGTTGCTGATCCTCGGCAACACCATCCGCCTGGCGATCGAGAGTCGCCGCGAGGAGATCGTTATCATCAAGCTGGTGGGGGGCAGCGACGCTTTCGTGCGGCGACCGTTCCTTTATACCGGGTTGTGGTATGGCGTGGGCGGGGGTTTCTTTGCCGCCCTCCTGGTGGCGGCGTCCCTGTGGTTTTTGCGTCAGCCGGTGAGCGAACTCGCCCTGCTGTACCAGAGTGAGTTCCGGCTGCGTGGACTGGGCATTATGGGCGGGCTGAACCTCATCATCCTTGGCGGCCTGCTGGGCCTGGCCGGGGCCTGGCTGGCAGTGACCCGGCACCTGGTCGAAATTCAGCCGCGCTGATATTGGCGCCGGTAACCCTGGCGGGATGCCGCCTGCCCGCCGGGGTCGAAGGGCCTACCCCGCTTTACCGGGTACACATCCATCTTTCGACTGGACCATAATATATTGATTTTAAAGAACAAATTGGATTTTTATCCGGTCAGGCGGGAACTTTTCCGGGATTAGCACTCTAATTCAAAGAGTGCTAAAATCACTCGCCGAAAATGGAGAGGAACCTATGAGCAAAAGCCTGCAGCCGATCGACCAGATGGTGCCGGGAGCCAATCTTCCGGCCTACGTCCAGGCAGTCAGCAGTATTCCCATACTGAGTGCCGAGCGTGAGCGTGAATTGGCAGAGGATTTGTATTTCAACAACAACCTGGCAGCCGCGCGGCAGCTGGTTATGTCCCACCTGCGTTTTGTCGTGCATATCGCCCGCAGCTATTCCGGCTACGGCCTGGCCGAGGCCGACCTGATCCAGGAAGGCAACGTGGGCCTGATGAAGGCGGTAAAACGCTTCAACCCGGAGAAGGGTGTGCGCCTGGTGTCATTCGCCGTCCACTGGATCAAGGCGGAAATGCACGAGTACATCCTGCGCAACTGGCGCATTGTGAAAGTGGCTACCACCAAGGCCCAGCGCAAGTTGTTTTTCAACCTGCGCAGCGCCAAGAAAGACCTGTCATGGCTCAGCGCCGATGAGGCCAGGGCGGTGGCGGATGAACTGGGCGTGGACGTGCGGGAAGTACACCGGATGGAAGGCCGCCTCAGCAGCCGCGACCTGGCCTACGATGCGCCGACCGATAGTGATGATGACGATGGCTGGCAGGCCCCCCAGTACTACCTCGAGGATCACAGCGCCGACCCGGCCCTGGCGGTTGAGTCCGATGAATGGCAGCAGAGCAGCGAAGAGCGACTGCATGAGGCCCTCGCCGGGCTGGATGAGCGCAGCCGCGATATCCTGGCCCAGCGCTGGCTGGCGGATGAGAAGGCCACCCTGCATGACCTCGCAGCGCGGTACAATGTTTCCGCGGAGCGAATCAGGCAGCTCGAACAGACGGCAATGAAAAAACTGCGGACCGCAATGGCGGCCTGACGCCTTTATCCGGGGGCGGGTTACCGCCCCCAGCCAGCGGCCTGAAATCCCATTGTCTGCAGGACAGGAAACTCCCCATGGCCAAATTGTTTATCACCCTGGCGTCTTTCAGCGGCATGCTGGCGGTGATGTTGGGTGCCTTTGGCGCCCACGCGCTGAAGAGCCGGCTGGACGAGCATGCGCTGAGCGTGTTCCAGACCGCCGTGCAGTACCACTTCTACCACAGCCTGGCCCTGCTGGCAGTGGGTGTGATTGCCCTCAACCAACCCCACACCGCCCTTTTGCGCAGCAGCGGCTGGTTGTTCATGCTGGGCATCGTGGTGTTTTCCGGCAGCCTGTACCTGTTGAGTATGAGCGGCCTGCGCTGGCTGGGCGCCGTTACCCCGCTGGGTGGCCTGGCCTTCATCGCCGGCTGGGGTTGCCTCGCCGCGGCCAGCTGGAACCTGGCTACGTAGCCGGTCTTGTCCGATTCCGCAACGAGGCGCCCCATCCGCAGCTATGTGCTGCGCACCGGTCGCATGACGCCCGGGCAGCAGCGCGCCTTTGACCAGAACTGGGAGCGCTGGG
>JAOUDU010000079.1 GCA_029859085.1 Gammaproteobacteria bacterium
CGTAACACCCGACACAATCTGCAATAGCACCCAGGAGGAATCAACCATGCCAATTCATGCCAAGCAACGAACCTGCAAGGGCGGCGCCGCGCTTTTACTGCTTGTTCTGAGCCTCATCGCCGCGCCATTGACCGCCGCGGCAAACAAGCCCAAAGTCACCATTCTTGCTACCGGCGGCACCATTGCCGGCGCGCAACCCGACACCAACCAGCCAGGCTACAAGGCCGGCTCACTGTCCATCGATGCCATCCTGCAGGCCGTTCCAGGGCTGTCCGATGTTGCCATACTGAAGGGTGAGCAGGTCGCCAATATAGGCAGCCAGGATATGAACGATAAGGTCTGGCTGAAGCTCGCCCGTCGCGCCAACGAAGTGTTGGCATCCCCCGACGTCGATGGCGTCGTCGTCACGCATGGAACTGATACACTGGAAGAGACCGCCTACTTCCTCAACCTGGTGCTAGACACCGACAAGCCGGTCGTCCTGGTAGGGTCCATGCGCCCGGCGACTGCCATCAGCGCCGATGGGCCGATGAACATATACAACGGCGTCGTTGTCGCCGGTATGCCCGCGGCCAGGGGACGTGGCGTGATGGCGATGATGAACGACGACCTGCACTATGCCGCTGAAATCACCAAGACAAACACCACCCATCTCAACACCATGCATTCTCCCAACAGGGGGCGGGCTGGCACCTGTGACACCGGCAAATGCACCCTGTTCTCGCCGCCTGCCCAGCGCCATACCGCCGGCAGCGAATTCAGACTCGCTTCCAACCTCACCGAGCTGCCCAACGTGGCCATCATCTATGCACACGCCAATATGGATGCGACCCTGATCAACGCGGCCGCCAAAAGTGGCGCCAGGGGCATCGTGATCGCGGGTGTCGGGGACGGCAATATGACCCAGCCTGCACTGGATGCCCTGGCCGCGCTGGCGGCGAAAGGCGTGGTCGTCGTGCGTTCTACCCGGGTGGGCAGTGGCATAGTGAAACGCAACGTCGAGGTTGACGACGACAAGCTCGGATTCGTCGCCTCGATGGAGAAAAACCCGCAGAAAGCGCGCATTCTGCTGCAGCTCGCTCTAATGAACACACAGGATGTCAAAGAAATCCAGCGGATGTTTGACGAGTATTAGAGCGTCTGGCAAACAACGGCCTTACAGGATACTCTTTGCAACACGATATAGATTTAAGATGAGGTCCACCTGCACTTGCGCTATCCACACGTACGCTACGCGGTCGCAACACTGGCTACGCTTGTGCTCACCGGGTGCATGGTCGGCCCTGACTTTCGCACCCCCGATACCAAGGTAGATGACAACTGGGTCGAGGCGGCCGAATTCGGTGTCAGGCACGATGCCGCTGTCGACGTCAGGTGGTGGGAAACCTTCAACGACCCGGTACTGGTCAGGCTGGTGGACGAGGCCTATAGCAACAACCTGGACCTGCGCACCGCCGGTGTGCGGGTGCTGCAGGCCATGGCGCAGAGGGGCGTTGCACAGGGACAGTTCTGGCCTCAATCGCAAACCATCGACGCGTCGGCCAGCCGCAGCCGCGCCTCGGATAATTTTGCGCCCGAGGGAGGGCCTACCCCACCCCCGGACAACTACTGGAATGCGTACAGCTCGGGCTTCTACGCCAGTTGGGAACTGGATTTTTTTGGTAAATTCCGCCGCAACATAGAAGCCGCCAACGCGGAGCTGGATGCCACGCTGGCGGGATATGACGATGTCATGGTGTCGCTGATCGCGGAGGTGGCAACCACGTATGTCGCGATCCGCACCCTGGAAAACCAACTCGCCATTGTCCGCAGCAATATTAGTGCCCAGAAAAAGGCGGTATTCCTCACCGAGGAAAAATATGATGCCGGCGCGACCACCATGCTGGATGTTACCCAGGCGCGCTCGCGGCTGGCGCAGACCGAAAGTGACCTCGCCGGCCTGGAGGCCAGGCGTCGCAACCAGGTATTCCTGCTGTGCACACTGCTGGGACAGCCGCCAAGCCTGCTGGAGGACACCCTCGGCGCTGAGAGCGACATTCCCGAGGCGCAGGACGACCCGGGTATCGGTTTGCCCGCAGAGCTGCTGCGCCGGCGGCCCGACATACGGAGCGCCGAGCGGACTGCCGCCGCACAGAGCGCCTTGATCGGCGTGCAGAAGGCCAGCCTGTATCCCTCTTTCTCACTCAATGGCAGTATCGGCCTGCAATCAAACGAGACAGGCCAGTTCTGGCGCCAGGACAGCGGTACGGGCAATGTCGGCTTTGGTTTCAGCTGGCCGTTCCTCAACTACGGCCGTATCGAGAACAGCGTCAGGGCACAGGATGCCGCCTTCCAGCAGGCCGCTCTCAACTACCAGAACACGGTGCTCAACGCAGCACGCGAGGTCGAATCAAGCCTGGCTTCCGTGGTCGGCGCCAGGCAGCAGGTCGAAAAGCTGGCGGAGGCGGTGGCCAATTCGAAAATGTCACTGGAATTATCCTTGCAGCAATACCAGGAAGGGGAGACCGACTACACCCGGGTGATTCAGGCCCAGCAAACCCTGCTGGAGGTGGAGAACACCCATGCCCAGGCCCGCGGCAATGTTGCCAACAACCTCATTAGCACTTACAAGGCGCTGGGTGGAGGCTGGGAGATCCGTGATGGGCTGAAGGGCTTGATACCGGAGGATCTGCGCAAGGAGATGAGTGAACGGACCAACTGGGGTGACTACCTTGATGCCCAGTAGCCCGGCAGCAATCGGCGGAGGGCGCAATGCTGGTACCGCATGAGGTATCCCTGGGGTGGGTCTACCTGCCGCCGCTGGCTCTCGCGTTGGTGTTCGGCATCGTCGCCGCCTGGGTGTTCACCCGCTGGCTCAATCGCACCGGGCTGAGCCGTTACTTCTGGCGTCCCCAGATCGCCTTTCTGGGTTTTATTGCGACCTTCGCCAGCTTGTTCGCCTTACTGGTACTCGCACCATAAATGGACTGACCGCTATGACTGACAAAACCGGCTCCACAACCAACCCGCCGGAAGCGACCAAAAAACTGGTAACCGTTGCCGTGATTGCAATCGGTCTGATTCTGGTCTGGCTCGTTTACACTATTTTCGTCAATCGTCCGTGGACCCGGGATGGCCGGGTGCGCGCGGACATCGTCGACGTCGCCGCCGAAGTGTCCGGCAAGATCGTCGCGGTACGCGTGCAGGACGAGCAGTTGGTGCAAATCGGCGACCTGCTGTTCGAAGTCGACCCGGCCTCGTACAAGATTGCGGTCGAGCAGGCCCGGGTGGGGCTTGACGAGGCGCGGCAACAGGTGGCTTCACTCACCGCCGCCGTTGATGCCGCCAGAGCGGAGGTGGAGGTAGCCCGCAGCAACACCAATACCGCGAAGGCCCAGGTGGACGCGTCGAAGGCCAATCTGCAACTGGCCGAGGCCGAAGCGCAGCGCTACCAACGACTGTCCAAATCAGGCGCCGGCTCCACCGAAACCGCACAGAAGAGCGCGGCGCAGCTGCTCGAAGCCCGCGCCGATCTCATTATCAGTGAAGCCAGGGTGCGCCAGGCGGAGTCCAGCCTGACCAGCGCCGAGGCGGGGCTCGAGCAGGCCGTGGCTACTCTGGGAGCCGCTGGGGACGACAACGTGCGCGTCCGCGCCGCCAGGGTCGCGCTGGCCGACGCCGAGCTGAATCTCGAGCGCACCCGTGTGCTGGCGCCGCGCACCGGCTGGGTCACCAATCTGTTCCTGCAGCCCGGCGATTACGCCCACCCCGGCGCGGCCATGATGACTCTGGTCGACAAGGATTCGCTGCGCATATCCGGCTTCTTCAAGGAAACGCAGATTTACCATATCAGGCCGGGAGACCGCGCTATTATCACCTTGATGGGCTACGACGAGGAACTCGACGGTGTGGTGGAGAACATCGGCAGCGCCATCGACCCGCCGCAGCTCGCGTCCGTCGAGGGCAGCTCGGCGATGGTGCCGTCTGTGGCACCGTCCTATGACTGGATCCGGCTGGCCCAGCGGGTGCCCGTGCAAATCCGGCTGACTTCGGTTCCGGAGGACGTCAAGCTGGTATCCGGGGCCACCGCCTCGGTTGCGATCAGACCCGCCCAGTGAGCGAGTCCGTCCTGCCGGGGGCGGTGCCCCGGGTCAGTACCTTGGTCGACAGGCTCGCCGCGGCGGCCCGGCGAATCTGGAATCCGGCCTCTGCGCGCGTCGCGACCAGGACCATCCTGGCCATGGGCCTGGCGGTGGGCGGCGCGCTGTACCTGAACTGGCAGGTCACCCCGGCCATGATCACCGTGCAGATGTTGCAGGCCGCCACGCTCGGCCTGAGCGTCCGCAACAGCTGCAGCCGTTTTTTCGCTACCTGCTTCGCCGGCGGCGTGTCGCTGGTGCTGCTGATGCTGTTCCCGCAGGACCGCTTCCTCCTCGTCCTGGGTTACTCGGTATGGAGCGCGTTCGCCGTCTACATGATGCTGGGAAGCAGGAACCCCTACTTCTGGTTGATCAGCATCTTTGCCGTCCCCTTCATCGGCATGGCCACAGGCGGCAACCCCCTGACCACGTTCAACCAGGCGGTCAGCATCGCATCGTCCTTCGGCCTCGGCGGGACAGCGGTGATTCTAGTCAACACGATTTTCTGGCCCAACCCGGATAGAATCGCCCTGGAGACCGGCATCCAGAAGAATCTGCAGGCCATTCATCAGCTGTTCCGGCTTGGGGATTTGGCCCGGCCGCAAGCCACTGCCCCCGCAGCGGACAGGGAGCGCCTGCAGGCAGATCTCCTGAAGAGTGCTGCAGGACTGCCCGCCGTGCTGGCACAGGCTGCCATCGAGTCGGCCCAGATCGACCGGTTCAAAAACAATTATGCGCATTTTATCAATGACATGGTGATGTTGGGCAGTGAAGCCATTGCTTTCGGTGACCTGCTGGACGAGTGCCTCAAGTCTGCAAGCCTGCAAGCCCTGCTGAGTCGTTCTGCGTCTTTTTCTGATGGCTTCACCCGGCTCGAAACCGAGCTGGCTGAACTGGCAAAGCAGGCGGATGCTCCCCGGGATGGCTCGCTGTCGCCAACGGCTGCAGAGTGCCCGGCCTTCGCCACCGATATTGACCGCGCCAGCCTGGGCGAGATGGATCGCGCCATGCTCGAGGCGCTGCTGCATCAGGCAGGCGGGCTCTGGTCACGCATCCTCGACGCGCGACGGACACTGGCCCGCCTCGAAGATCCGAAAGCCGCTGCCCTGCCCGAACTCGACCCGCCTTACAAGGAGCCGTTCAGTTTCACCAGCCACCGCTTTACCTGGGCCGCGACGGTCGGTTTGGGGGGGTTTCTCGCGACTTACCTGTGGCTGCTGACGGACTGGCCTGGCGGCCTTAAATTATCCATCCTGGTGCCGGTGCTGGGTGCCGCCCTGTTCGCCAACCCGACCCCGGGGGTGCCGCGTCTGGTGCTTATCGGGCTGGCGGTCGTACTCAGCATGACCTGGGTAATGTACTTTCTCGTGCTGCCTCAGCTGCCTAACAGCTTCCTTTTTCTGTACCCGGTGCTGGCGCTGTTCATGTTCCCGATCGTGTACTGCCAGGCGCTGCCCATTCCCACCCTGGCCCTGCCGGGTTTCGCAGGCGGCCTGATTTTCTGTATGACGTCCAACATCTCCCACCCGCAGGTGATCGACTTCCCGACATATATCACCGGCGCCGTCGGTCTGGTGGCGGCGATCTGTTTCATGCTGGGCTATTTCTCGTTCATGACCTGGAACAGGCCGGAGCAGGCGTTCCGCCAGCGTGTGGGCAGCTTTTTCAAACTGTGCGAGGATACCCTCGGTGTCTTCGAGACAGCGACGCCGGATGCCGCCTCCCTGAGCATGTTGCGTGCCCGTCGAAAGGCCATGATAAGCACATATCAGCAATGCGCTACAGTTGCCGGGCGTCTTCCCTTCGACCGGCTTCCCGAGGGTACTGCGGACCGCATCAAGTCGTTTGTGGATGCGCTGTGGGTACTGAGCTTTCGCCTGGATACGACACTGCGGGCCCGTATCGAGGAGCTCTCCGTGGGGTCGCTGCCGGCAGAGCGGGGAGCGTCGCTACGCCACGCCATGGCTGACCAGTTGGGCGAACTCGCACAGGCGACAGGCGGGGCGCCCACTACCGGCGAACTGAACCCGGTGCTGATACTCGAGGAAAACCAAGCCTACCTTCGTGCCCTGCGGCAGGCGGTGGCTGAAGAGGCCACCCGGCCCCGCGAAGCGGCATCACTACTGAGGCTGGCGGGGCTGCACGGCTCACTGACCGCAGCCGTAAAGACGGTCGTCGAGCGTTTCAACCACCTGGACCTGCCAGCCTGGAACGTCAGCCGATTCTGAGCGAGCGCATGATCCCCACTCTGTGTGTCTCCCCCTACGCGAAATCCTCGGGCTTCAAGTCCTTCCACAACTCCTCGGGCACGGCCGCGATACTGAAAGTTGCGTACATATTGGTGATCTTGCCGGAGTCCGGATCGACCTCGATCTTGTCCCAGAACGGGGTTTCCACCAGCCTGCCATCGTCAAGCCACACCCTTAACAGCCCCCTGAAGATGGTGACGTTGTCACCGACAAAGATCTCTTCCATAGCATGCTCGTACTTTGGAAGGCGATTATTGAAGGCGCCGACAAAGCCGAGCCCCTGGGTGACGCCCTCAAGGGTGTAATGCGCAAAGTAGAAGTGAAAGTCGTCCGCGAAGAAGCGTTTCAGGCTGTCAAAGTCCTTTGCATCGATATATGTAAAGGCCTGCCTCAGGTACTGTGGCAGTTCGGCAGACTTCTTCAGGGTAATCTCATCGTTCATCGTAATGTTCCTATTAAGGGATAGCCGCAATCGCGTTGTCAGGTAAGTATTTTCAGTCCTTTTGTATACGCCACTCAAAAATCCATCTGCAGGCGGGTTCCGAGCGTGTACGCCGTATCCCTCGAGTCCACCGTCGAATCAATGACCTGTGCATTGAACGTCAGGGCAACCGCCGGCGTGAGCTGGAAGCTGTAGTAGGCCTCCACCGCGTGCTCGAAGCTGTGTAGGTCTACTGTGAGAAACGCCGCGTCATCGCGCAGGTCATCGGAAATATGGGTTCCCGCCCAGCCGATCCCCCACTGGTCGTAGTCCCGGCCGGGAATCAACATACCGAAGCCGCCGATACCCAGGCTGTAGAACTGGTCTATGACGTTGCGGTCTTCCGGCGTCCATCCCGCGCGCGCAAAAATGCCGATACCTACCGGCGGCTGGCCCTTGCGGCCCGCGACCGAACCACCACCCCTGGTCCACAGAAACTGGTCGATACTCAAGACCACCGCGCGATTGGAGGATTTCTCAGCCGCAGGCAGCAGCCCCAGAATTTCCCCCAGAAGGTGGCGCGGGTCGATGGCGAAATCCGTTACGTCCTTGGTGTCGTAGCCGGCCAACACACGGTAATTGCCGGGACGGTCGTCACCAAGATCCATCGAATAGGTGTACTGCACACCGAATGTGTAATCACCGTCAAAATTGTCGAACCCGCTGGAGGTCGCCTTGCCCTTGGACTGTATGCCGATCACCGCCACTTGGTGGGCCTTGCTGGGCGCCCAGACCGTCCCGAGGCCGAGTGACGTGTAGGGAATGAAGGCGCCGAGGATAGGGTTGTTGACCAGGCCCGTATAGCTGAACTGGGTATGCTCGTTGTTGGCGAGCACGTTGGTGTCTCCCAGGCCGGCCCAGTCCACCTTGCCGGCGATTAGCAGCCAATTGTCCGGCAGTGCCTGCACCAGGTACAGCTCCGGCAGCGCCAGTTCCTCGGATTCGCCGGGGGTCGGCATGGTGGCGTCATAATTGGGTGGGACCAGTGAACCGGTATCGACGTTGATACTCTTGTCGGCCTGCCAGGAGCTTTCCGCATGGAGGAAAATCGCGCCGCCGGGCCACAGGCCCGCCTTGCCGGAATCGAAGGTAACCCAGTAATCGGCGGTGCCGTTGTAACGGGCTTCGTCATCTTTTACGCCCCCGGACAGGTTGCCCTGCAGGAACTGCGTGACGGAGACATCGACATAGAAGCCGCTGTCGGCCAGGGAGTCGCGCAAACCGCCGGCACTGCCCAGCAGCTGCGAGCGCTCGGTAATGCCGCCCTCCGTGGTGTTTGGATCCCCGTAGAACTTGGGGTAGCGCCGCAGTTGGAAGTAGAGTTCCGGCGCTACTTCCGCCAGTGATACGGTACCCTCCGCCGGGCCCGTTGCATCCGGACCGGCACTACCCCCAGCCGCCTGTGCCATCGACTCCCGGGCATCGAAAGACGCGACTGCGGCGAAAGCCGCAAAAGACGCTGCGATAAAACGTTGCCGGTACATTCTGCTACTCCTTTATGGATCCAACGAAGGCACGGCGGGGTACTGCCGGGCCCCTGCACGCCCCTCTGCCACCTCGCACTAGGTCTTGCGCAACATGATGTCCTCGTGACCGTAGCCAGCGAGAAACCCATGTAGGCCCTGCTTCGCGACCTCCGACGGCACGTGCTTGGGTTTGCCGTCGGTCGTCACCGCGGCATCCCACCCTGTCCGGAAGGGGTCGTGGGCGCCGTTGATCGCGGGTCCCGTCTCGCAGAATGCCGGGGTGGCCGAGAGCCGGGCGGCCGGCGCCAGCCGCGTGAACGTTGCACCGAAATTCGAC
>JAOUDU010000080.1 GCA_029859085.1 Gammaproteobacteria bacterium
TCCCGCGACTGCTTCAACAGCCATTAATGTTTGAGCAAAATCAACGACAGGTAAACTTCGGGCCGTATACTATCGGCGACTGGCGACCCCTGGTGGCGCTGTATACCCCAAAAGGCTGCAGGAGGTGGCTATGACGGATCTAGTGGCGACAGTGGAGGAGTGTGTGGAGCGGGCGATCGCCAGGGTTGGCAAGCGCCTGGTGCTGATGGCTCCGCTGGGCCTGGGCAAACCGGTACAGCTGTTGAACGCCTTTTATGATCGCGCCGCGTCGGACCCGGAGATATCCCTGCACATCTATACCGCCCTGTGCCTGGAAAAACCGCCCCTGGGCGAGGGCCTGGAAGCGAGCCTTTCCGGTCCCATCCTGCAGCGCCTGTTTGGTGATTACGAAGAGCTGGCGTTCATCAAGCCGGTGCGCAATGACACCCTCCCCGCCAACATCCAGGTCAGCGAGCTCTATTTCAAGGCCGGCTCGATGAAGAATGTGGCCTTGGCCCAGCGCAACTATATCTCCAGCAACTACACCCACATTGCGCGGGATATGTTTGATGCCGGGGCCAATGTGCTGGTGCAGCTGGTGGCGGCGCGGGAGACACCCCAGGGCCTGGCGGTAAGCCTGTCCTGTAATCCCGATACCGGAGTCGAATTGATGGGGATGTACCGTGGATCCGGTAAACCCTGTATCACGATAGGCCAGGTTCACTCCGATCTTCCTTACATGGAAAACGATGCGGAAGTCGGTGTGGACGCCTTCGACCTGCTGGTGCGCAACCCGCAGTATGACAAGACCCTGTTTGCCGTGCCCAATACCGCGGTGCCGATGCAGGACTATGCCACCGCCCTGCACGCCAGCACCCTGGTGCCGGACGGCGGGACCCTGCAGATCGGAATCGGCGCCCTGGGGGACGCGGTGGCCTATTCCTGCCTGCTGCGCCAGCAGCACAACAGCGACTACCGCGATGCGATAAAAGCCCTGATGACCATCCCGGTGGCGGCGGCTTCACACAGCGAAAGGTTCGACAAGGGGCTCTACGTTTCCACCGAGATGTTCGTCAACGGCATGATGCACCTGATCGAGCAGGGCGTGGTGAAGCGCAAGGTGTACGACAATCTCGCCCTGCAGCAGGGCCTTAATTCCGGCGCGATCAGCGCCGATATAGACGAGCGCCTGTACGATTATGCCCGCGACACCGGGCTGATCCCGGCGCGACTGGATGAGCGGTCCCTGTTGGAGCTGCAATACTGGGGCATTCTCGACCCTGCCGCCGTTCTGCAGTCCGGCACCCTGGTGATGGCCGGCCAGTCGGTGCCCAACGACATGGACGATGCCTCGACCCGCGCCGCGGTGCTGGCCCGGGGCAGGGGGCGGCAACTGCGCCACGGCAGGATCCTCCATGGAGGCTTTTTCCTGGGCCCGGCCGACTTCTATCGCAAGTTGCGCGAACTCGACCCGCAGGGGCAGGAGCAGATCTGCATGACCGGGGTGAATCGCACCAACCAGTTGCTGCTGGATTACCCGCTGTACTGTGCCCAGCGCCAGCAGGCCCGCTTTATCAACACCGGCATGATGGTCACCCTGACCGGCGCTGTGGCCTCCGATGCGCTGGAGGACGGCACCGCGATCAGCGGCGTGGGCGGGCAGTACAACTTCGTCGCGATGGCCCACGACCTGCCGGGAGCCCGTTCGGTACTGTGTATCCGCAGCACCCGCGGCAGCGGCAGGCAAATCAGGTCCAATATCGTGCCCTTCTACGGCCACATCACCATTCCCAAGCACCTGCGCGACGTCATAGTGACGGAGTACGGCGTGGCGGACCTGCGGGGACAGAGTGACTCCGAAATCATCAAGCGCCTGATCAATATCGCCGACACCCGTTTCCAGCCTGAACTGCTGGAGTTCGCCAAGAACCACGGCAAGCTGGAGCGGGATTACCGGGTTCCCTTCGAGGCCCGCAACAACACGCCGCAGCGCCTGCAGGAGGCGCTGGCGCCCCTGTCGAAAAAGGGGCTGTTGCCCGCCTATCCCTTCGGTACCGACCTCACGGACCAGGAGCTGGCGCTGGCGACCAGCCTGCGCAAGATCAAGGCCCTGAGCGAGGAACCCGGCCAGTTTATCAGCGCCGCCTTCAAGGCCCTGTTGCACCATCCCGACGAGGCGGCGGCCCGGCCCTTCCTGGAGCGGATTCACCTCGAGCACCCGGAGACCACAAAGGACTTCCTGATCCAGCAGTTGCTGATGCTGGACCTGCAGGAGCGGGGACTGCTGAAGGTCAGCTAGTACGCGGACCCACAACTGGGTATCCTTGGCCGATGCCACAGACACTCGACGACAGACTGGTTATCGCGATCTCCTCCCGCGCCCTGTTCAACCTGGACGCGAGCCACCGGGTGTACCAGAGCGAGGGCCTCGAGGCCTATTCCGCTTACCAGGTGGCCCGGGAGGAGGAACCCCTCGAGCCCGGCGAGGCTTTCCCGCTGGTGCACAAACTGCTGCGGCTGAACGATCGCCTCGGGGGCGAGTCGCGGGTTGAGGTCGTGCTGCTGTCGCGCAACAGCGCCGATACCGGCCTGCGGGTATTCAATTCCATCCAGCACTACGACCTGGCAATCAAGCGGGCCGCCTTCTGCGGCGGTGAGAGCCCCTGGCGTTATATCAATGCCTTCGGCTGCCAGCTGTTCCTGTCCAACGAGGCCGAGGATGTGCGCTACGCGCTGGATTGCGGCGTCGCCGCCGCCACCCTGGTTTCCAGCAAGGGCGCCGGCTCGGACAACGACCAGCTGCGCTTCGCCTTCGACGGCGACGCGGTGATTTTTTCCGACGAGGCGGAGCGGGTCTACAAGAGCGAGGGCCTGGAGGCTTTTACCGCCAGCGAGAAGGCCGCCGCCCGGCAACCCCTGGCGGGGGGGCCGTTCAAGCCCTTCCTGGCGGCACTGCAGCGTCTGCAACAGGCCTTCCCGGCCAGCGAGGCCCCGATTCGCACCGCCCTGGTGACGGCCCGCTCGGCGCCGGCCCACGAGCGGGTTATCCGCACCCTGCGGGCCTGGAATATCCGTATCGACGAGTCGATTTTCCTCGGCGGCCTGGACAAGACCGAGTTCCTGCGGGCCTACCAGGCGGACGTATTCTTCGACGACCAGCCGGCCCACTGCGCCTCCGCCAGCCCCCATATCGCCACCGGCCACGTACCCCATGGCATCGCCAACACCTGACGTCCAGCGCCGGCCCGGTTATTACTTATATATTTGGCCTTTGCCGGGTTTAATGGCTATTCTGCATAAGTGAAGGTTGCCCCTTGCAGGGGTGGATTCGGAGGACGGCATGAAACTTCAGCAGTTGCGTTACATCTGGGAAGTAGCGCATCACGATCTCAATGTGTCGGCGACCGCCCAGAGCCTGTATACCTCGCAGCCCGGCATCAGCAAGCAGATCCGCCTGCTCGAGGACGAACTGGGGGTGGAGATATTCGCCCGCAGCGGCAAGCACCTCACCCACGTGACACCTGCCGGTGAAGTAATCCTGAAGACCGCCGGCGAAGTGCTGCGCAAGGTGGAAAGCATCAAGCAGGCGGCCCAGGAATACTCCAACGAGAAAAAGGGCGCGCTGTCCATAGCCACCACCCATACCCAGGCCCGCTACGCCCTGCCGGCAACCATCAAGTCCTTCATGCAGCGCTATCCGGACGTCTCCCTGCACATGCACCAGGGCACGCCGATGCAGATTTCGGAGATGGCGGCGGACGGCACCGTCGATTTCGCCATCGCCACCGAGGCGCTGGAGTTGTTCTCTGACCTGATCATGATGCCCTGTTACCGCTGGAACCGCTGTATCCTGGTGCCCCGGGATCACCCCCTCACCCAGCTGTCCGAACTGACCCTGGAGGCGGTGGCGGCACACCCGATAGTGACCTATGTATTCGGTTTCACCGGCCGTTCGAAACTGGATGAAGCCTTCGTGGAGCAGGGCCTCGAACCCCGGGTCGTGTTTACCGCCGCCGATGCCGACGTGATCAAGACCTACGTCCGGCTGGGCCTCGGGATCGGTATCGTGGCGGCGATGGCCTATGACAAGGACAAGGACTCTGACCTCGTCGCCCTGGACGCCAGCCACCTTTTCGCCAGCAGCGTCACCCGCATCGGCTGTCGGCGCGGTACCTTCCTGCGGGGTTATATGTACGAGTTCATCGAGGACTTTGCCCCCCACCTGACCCGTGAGGTGGTGCAGGAGGCCTTCGCCCAGCACAGCAAGGCGGAGCTTGAAGAACTGTTTTCCCAGATGAAATTGCCGGTTTACTGATTTTTCCAGCGGGGGCTTGTACCCCCGGCGGCAAGTCGTTAGATTGGGGCGCTTTGTTCGCCCGACCACCTTCGCCCGACGACACCGAGGAGACTTTTTGATGGAACTGGCCTGCCTGGACCTGGAGGGGGTTCTCGTCCCCGAGATATGGATCGCCTTTGCCGAGCGCACCGGCATCAAGGAACTGCGGGCGACCACCCGGGACATCCCCGACTACGACGTGCTCATGAAACAGCGCCTGCGCCTGCTGGATGAGCACAACCTCAGAATAGGCGATATCCAGGAGGTGATTGCCACGCTGGAGCCCCTGCCGGGGGCAATCGACTTCGTCGACTGGCTGCGGGAGCGCTTCCAGGTGATTATCCTCTCGGACACGTTTTACGAGTTTTCCGAACCGCTTATGCGCCAGCTGAAGTGGCCGACCCTGTTCTGTCACCGCCTGGTGACGGATGACAGCGGGCGGGTGGTGGACTACAAACTGCGCCAGAAAGATCCCAAGCGGGCCTCGGTAAAAGCGCTGCACAGCCTCAACTACCGGGTCATCGCCGCCGGCGACTCCTACAATGACACCACCATGCTGGGGGAGGCCGACGTGGGTTTCCTGATCCACGCGCCCCAGAACGTCATCGACGAGTTTCCCCAGTTCCAGTCGGTGGCGAACCTGGAAGAGCTGAAGGCCGGGTTTATCGCGGCGAGCAACCGCAAACTCACCCTATGAGGCTGTGACCTTCGGCGGCCTGATCAGGAACGTCGCCAGGGCCGGCATCAGGATCAGCGCGCCGAACATGTTCCAGATGAACATGAAGGTCAGCAGGATGCCCATATCCGCCTGGAACTTGATCGGTGACGCCGCCCAGGTGACAACGCCGGCGGCCAGGGTCACACCGATCAGCGCCACCACCCGGCCGGTGAAATTGAGGGTTTCATAATAAGCTGTAGTCAGGTCCTTGCCTTCGCGCTCCTTCGCCAGGATCACCGTCAGCACATACAGGGCGTAATCGACGCCGATACCCACGCCCAGCGCTATTACCGGCAGCGTGGCTACTTTTACCCCGATGCCAAGCCATACCATGAGGGCCTCACACAGGACAGACGTCAGCATCAGGGGCACGACTGCGCATATGACGCCCGCTATCGAGCGGAAGGTCAGCAGGCAGAGCAGGATCACCGCGCCGTACACGTAGTACAGCATGTCCTGGTTGGCTTTCTTCACGACGATGTTGGTTGCGGCCTCGAAGCCGGAGCTGCCCGCGGCACCCAGGAACTGGGCCTTCTGGGAGGGCCATTCGGCGTTGAACTGCTCCAGCGTATCGACCACCTGCGTCAGCGTCACCGCCTTGTGATCCGCCAGGTAGACCTGCATCGGCCAGATGGAACATGACGGGTCGACGTAATCCGGTACCAGGTCACTCACCGCGTAATTGATGGTGTCCTGGTTGCGAAACAGCGCCTGCCACTTGATGTACCCCTCGTTCATTCCGGCCATCAGTTCGCGGGTGCGGACGTTAAGGCCACGCACATCCTCGACGCCATCCAGTTGCCGCAGGCGCCATTCCAGTTCATTGGCCAGGCTCAGGCCCCAGTAATTGATACAGCCATCGGGAGGTGTCTTGACGATGACCGCGAACACGTCGGTGCTCACAGAATAATGTTCGACGTTATAGGCGACGTCCCGGTTGTACCTGGAGTCGGCCCGCAATTCAGGGGCGCCCGGGTCCAGGTCGCCGATCTGCAAGTCCCTGGAGACATACATTCCCCCGGCCGCCATCAGCGCGCAGACGATGATCGCCACCGCTGCGGGACCGCGGTGGGTAAACAGCAGCAGGAAGCGCCAGAAGGCATGCATCTCCTGCTGGCTCTTGGCCGGTGCGCTTGCCAGCCGCACCGCCTTCTTGCCGACCCCGGTGTAGGACAGGGTGATGGGAATCAGGATCAGGTTGGTGAAGATCAGCACCAGCACCCCCATGCTGGCGGTGATGGCCAGGTCCTGGATCACCTGTATCTGGATGATCATCAGTACCGCGAAGCCCACCCCGTCGGACAGCAGGGCGGTGACACCGGCGAGGAACAGGCGGCGGAAAGTGTAACGCGCGGCGATGTAGCGATGGGTACCCCGCCCCATGTCCTGCAGAACCCCGTTGAGTTTCTGGGCGCCGTGGCTTACGCCGATCGCGAATACAAGGAAGGGTACCAGGATCGAGAAGGGGTCCAGCTCATAGCCCAGGGTCGCCAACAGGCCCATCTGCCAGACCACCGCCACCAGCGAGCAGCCGATCACCATCAGGGTGGAGCGCAGGCAGCGGGTGTACCAGTACAGCAGGGCGGTGGCGATCACCACCGCGACCGCAAAAAAGCCCATGACCACCAGCAGGCCGTCCAGCAGGTCCCCCACCAGCTTGGCAAAACCGATGATATGGATTGCGCGGTCAGGGTTGTCGCCGGCGAATTTCTCCCGGATTTCCTCGAGCTGGGCGCTCAGCTTACCGTAATCGAGCCGGTCGCCGGTTGCCGGGTCCCTGTCCAGCAGTGGCACGATGATGGCGGCTGACTTCTCGTCGTTGCCCACCAGGTCGCCCATGATGCCGGCCCGGGCGATATTGG
This sequence comes from Gammaproteobacteria bacterium, assembly GCA_029859085.1. GTDB lineage: Bacteria > Pseudomonadota > Gammaproteobacteria > Pseudomonadales > Halieaceae > JARRPM01. The sequence continues at coordinate 6,896 of JAOUDU010000080.1, forward strand.
TTTTCACCTCGCCAATCGACTCCGGTGAGCCGTTGTAGTCGCCGGGTATCACCGGGCCGCCCTCAAACCCGAGCTCGGTCACGGTCTGCCAGCGGGTATTGGGTGTCCAGATGGATTTCATCCCGTTGCGATCCACGCCCGGGATATAGAAGAGCGCATCGTTCACCTGTTCGATGAACTCCATATTCTCCTTGGTATAGATGTCGCCTTCCTTGATTTCCGCGACCACCCGAAGGTTGTTGCCCAGGCCCTGCAGGTCGGTCTGGTTGGCCTGGTAGTTGAGCACGTAGGGGTGGGCCTTGGGCAGGGTTTTCTCAAAGCCCGCCTGCAGCGTAATCTTGGTCGCCTGGTATCCCAGTACGATGGTCACCAGCACGCAGAGGATGACCACGACCGGGCGATTGTTGAACACCAGCTTTTCAAGGAAGGTGCCCGACTGGAAATCGAACGCGCTCAGGTCCCCTATGACCGGCAGGTCTGACTCTTGCGTATGTGCCATTGTTATTTCTCCGAGTGCCTGGTTCAGCGGGGCAGTGTGATCTTCTGGATTCCTTTCGCCCCACCCACGAGCAGGGTGTCGCCGGGGCCCTGCGCCATGGAACTGAGGGGACCGAGCTCTTCCAGGGGTACCAGGCTGAAGTGGAAGCCATTATCGCTGCTGACGAGAATCTCACCCGCAGCCCCCGCGGCCAGGAGCCTGTCGTCTGACAGCCGGATGGCCGCGATGATCGAGCTGGTCGCGGGCTTCTCCACCGCGGTCCAGGTGGTGCCCTCATCCGCAGTGCGGAACATCCGCCCGCGCAGGCCTCCCATCACGATAGCACCGTCGGCGGTGGCGGCACTGGAGAAAAAACTGCCCTCCCAGGGTACCGAATGGATCCGCCTGCCGATCCGTTCGTTGATATCCGCGATCAGCAGCAGTCCCGCCTCCCCGGCGATAAAATACCGCCCGGGCTCCGGCAGCGGGGCATAGTCGTACATGTGGTTGAAGTTTTCATTTTCGTTGCGGTACATGTTGTTTTCCCATGTTTTGCCGCCGTCAAAGGTGACCACCGTCATGCCGTAGGCGCCCAACGCGTTGCAGCGTGTGTCGCTCTGGCACCTCACCTTGAAAAACGGCCGGTCGGCGCCCTGTTCAATGGCCAGCTTCATCTCCTCGACCAGCGGCGGAATGGTTTCATTGTCGGGTTCCTCCCCAGCCAGTTTCTGGTAGAAGGCAAGGCCCTCTGTTGCATACTGGATCCCGTCGTACTGTTTTTCCCAGGTCTTGCCACCGTCGGAGGAGTGCAGGATCACCCCCTCGTGGCCGGCCGCCCAGCCCTGCTCGGGTGTGGGGAAATCGATGCTGAGCAGGCTGGAGCGCACCGGCGTCTGGGCCTGTTCCCAGGTTTCGCCGCCATCGTTGGAGTAGAGAATCTGGCCCTGGATACCGGTGGCGAAGTAGCGGTCGCCAATTTGCCTCAGGGAATAAATCAGGGACTGGCTTGCAATATGGCTGGGTACCGAGGGCTGGGCCAGAACATCAAAATCCTTTTCCGCATGCAGCAGTGACCAGGGCGCCAGCAGGAGGGTGAACAGTGTGGCGCGAAAGGCTCTTTTTATGATCATGACTCTTCTTCCGAATTCCGGTTGGCGCAGGTAGCCGCCGGCGGAGTATAGCTGTACGCGGAACCGTTGCATCCAGGTCTAGACAAATATTTTTCAGGGTCACCGGCCCCACCCCCGGGGCGAATGCCAACGCTTGTCAAAGTTG
>JAOUDU010000081.1 GCA_029859085.1 Gammaproteobacteria bacterium
GGTCACATAGTCGATCAGCGGCGGGTTCCACTGCAGGCCGGGCTGCACCGTATCGAGGTACTTGCCGAAGCGCAGCACCACGGCCCGCTCCTGCTGGTCGACCTGGTAAAAGCCCGCCGCGCCCCAAAGCAGCAGGGCGCCCGCGGCGATTACGGCCAGCAGGGCGCCGGGAATACCGCCGGCGCCGGCACTGCCGCCGGAGCCGCCGCCACTGCCACCGCCGCCCCTGCGGGCGCCACGGCCGCCGAACAGGCCGCCGAGCTTGTCCTGCAGCTTCTTCAGGGCCTCATCCAGGTCGGGCGGACCCTGGTCGCCACCGCCCCAGGGATCCTTGGGATTGTTGTTACCGCCACCCGGCTCATTCCAGGCCATAGTTAACTCCTAAGTAAAAAGTCGTGAGAGTCTAACAAATTTTATCCGCTTTGAGTCATTGAACCGACTCTGGTAAACCCGCGGCGAAAACCGGGGATTTGCGCTCCCGGCCGCGGCGGCCGCGGCACAGTACCCCGGCCTCAGAAAAGGGGCTCCGGGCCCTTCTTCATCAGGCGGTTCCAGTCCGCCCGGGGCAGGCGCACGCTGAGGTGGGCCACGCCGTCCTCACCGTAGTCCTCCGCCTCCACCGCCCCCAGGCGGTAGAGCGCCGCCCGCAGGCCCCCCTGGGAGGGGCCGATATCGAGCACCTCCTCAACCATGTCCTTGCCCACCAGCTCGGCGATGGCCTGCAGCAGCAGCTCGGTGCCGGCACCGGTGGCGGCGCTGAGCCAAACCCGCTCGGGCACCCCGTCGGCATTGCGGTCTATACGCGGGGATTGCTCCAGCAGATCCAGTTTGTTGTAGACCTGCAGCTGGGGGATCTGCTCGGCGCCGATTTCCGCCAGCACATCGTGCACCTGGTGGATATTGTCCTCGCGCTGCTCGGTGGCCGCATCGATCACGTGCAGCAGCAGGTCGGCGTTGAGCGTCTCTTCCAGCGTGGCCTTGAAGGCCGCCACCAGCTTGTGCGGCAGGTGGGCGATAAAGCCCACCGTGTCCACCAGCACCACCGGGCCCACATTCTCCAGGTCCAGCCGGCGCAGGGTGGGATCGAGGGTGGCGAACAGCTGGTCCGCGGCATAGACATGGGATCGGGTGAGGCGGTTGAACAGGGTGGATTTGCCGGCGTTGGTATAGCCCACCAGCGACACCACCGGCACCTCGGCCCGGCGCCGGGAGCGGCGCCCGTTGTCGCGCTGCTTGCGCACCTTTTCCAGCCGCGCAAGGATCGACTTGATCCGCGCCCGCAGCAGCCGGCGGTCGGTCTCCAGCTGGGTTTCACCCGGGCCGCGCAGGCCGATACCGCCCTTCTGCCGCTCCAGGTGGGTCCAGCCCCGCACCAGGCGGGTGCTCATATGCTGCAGCTGGGCCAGTTCCACCTGCAGCTTGCCCTCGTGGGTGCGGGCGCGCTGGGCGAAAATATCGAGGATCAGGCCGGTGCGGTCCAGCACCCGGCACTGCAGCTCCTTTTCCAGGTTGCGCTCCTGGCTGGGGCTGAGGGAGTGGTTGAACATGACGATCTGGGCCTCGTGCTCAGCCACCGCAGCGGCGATCTCCTGCAGCTTGCCGCTGCCGACGAAAGTGCGCGAGTCCGGCACGTCCCGGGCGCCCATCACAAAGGCGACCGGGTCGCCCCCTGCCGAGAGCACCAGTTCCTCAAATTCGCGGGGATCCTCCCGCTCGGTTTCGCTGGCGAGATTGAGATGAACGAGCACGGCGCGTTCACCCGAATCGGGACGTTCAAAAAACAATACAACCTCGGTATGCTGACAAAGTGAACTGGTGACCGCCGCGGAGGCGGTCACCGGGCAAGCTCTTAGCTCTCACCACCATCGTCTTCGTCTTCTGAGGGGTTCTGCAACGGCATGCGCACCACCCGCGACGGCACCACGGTGGAAATGGCGTGCTTGTAGACCATCTGGCTCACGGTATTTTTCAGCAGCACCACGAACTGATCGAACGACTCGATCTGGCCCTGCAGCTTGATTCCGTTAACCAGGTAGATAGAAACGGGTACGCGTTCCTTACGCAAGATGTTCAGGTAAGGGTCTTGTAGAGTGTGCCCTTTTGACATAACTCCTCCTAAAAGACTCAAATCGAGTCGAAAAATTGATAAATGCTGCTAACTTCGCACTGTTATTCTGGCTTCCATGCCAATAGCAGGGCGCGCCCCGGGACCCGGACCGCACCAGGCAACATTCGAGTGCGGCGACAGCATACTATAGTGGGGGGCAATCAAGATAGTTCAAGGCCCGCGTTATGGGCTTTTGTCCTGTTTCCGTCCCCCCGGGGTCAGACCCCCCGGAAGCCGCCAGGTTCCCCGCCTCATCGGTATGAATCCAGTGGAGATCCGGCCACTTGCGCAGCCAGGTCAGCTGGCGCTTGGCCAGCTGGCGGGTGGCCGCAACCGCATTGGCCACCGCGGCCTCCAGTGAACACTCCCCCGCCAGGTGCTGCCACAGCTGGCGGTAACCCACGGCGCGTATCGCGGGCAGTTCCGGCGCCAGGTCGCCGCGCAGGTACAGCCCCCGCACCTCCTGCAGCAGCCCCGCCGCCATCATCTGCCCGAAGCGCAGGGCAATGCGCCGGTGCAGCACCGCCCGGTCCAGCGGGCACAGCGCGACCTGCACCACCCGGTAGCGTTCCGCCGGCGGCGGCCGGGCGGCCTGCCGGCGCTGCCATTCGGTAATCGTGATGCCGCTGGCGCGGTACACCTCCAGCGCCCGCCCCAGGCGCTGGGAGTGGTTGGGGTGAATCCGCGCGGCGGCCGCGGGGTCCACCTCCGCCAGGCGCTCATGCAGCCGGGGCCAGCCGCACTGCGCCGCCTCGGCCTCGATCTCCCGGCGAATATCCGCATCGGCCGCGGGCATATCCGCCAGCCCTTCGAGAAACGCCTTGAAATACAGCATGGTGCCCCCCACCAGCAGGGGTGTGCGGCCCCGGGCGGTGATGTCCGCCGCCAGCCGGTGGGCATCCTCGGCGAAATCCGCCGCCGAGTAGGCATCCGCCGGGTCGCGGATATCGACCAGGTGGTGCGGGTAGGCGGGCTTGGCGCTGCCGATGTCCAGGCCCCGGTAGACCAGGGCGGAGTCGACGCTGATCAGCTCGCAGTCGCGGGCCTCAGCGAGCTCTATCGCCAGCTCGGTCTTGCCGGACGCGGTGGGGCCCAGCAGGCAGATGAGCAGGGGCTTGTCAGCGGGCATCGGCAGCGCTGCGCTCAGCGACCGCGCAGGAACAGCTTGTCCAGTTCCTCGATGCCCAGCTGGGTCCAGGTGGGGCGGCCGTGGTTGCACTGGCCGGAGCGCTCGGTCTCCTCCATGTCCCGCAGCAGGGCGTTCATTTCCGGGATCGTGAGGCGGCGGTTCGCCCGCACCGAGCCGTGGCAGGCCATGGTGGAGAGGATATCGTCGAGATGGCCCTCGATGCGGTCGGAGCTGCCGAACTCGATCAGGTCCGCCAGCACATCCCGCAGCAGCTGCTCGACATCGGAGTCCCGCAGGCTGACCGGGATCTGGCGGATCACCAGGGACTCCTCCCCGGCCACCTCCACCACCATGCCCAGGCGCTGGAACAGCCCGGCGTGCTCCGTCGCCACCTGCACCTCGCGCTGGCTCACCGCCACCGCCCGCGGCACCAGCAGGGGCTGGCTGCGGATACCCTCGCTGGCGCGGGCGGTTTTCAGCCGCTCGTAAGTGATGCGCTCGTGGGCGGCGTGCATATCCACCAGCACCAGGCCCCGGGCGTTTTCCGCCAGGATGTAAACGCCCTTGAGCTGGGCCAGCGCGTAACCCAGGGGCGGCACCTCCTCCTCGCCGGCGACGTCCGGCAGCGGGTGCAGGCGGCCGTAATCGCGCAGCTGCTCCCTGGCCTGGCCCGGGGCGGGCCCCGCCGGGGCCCGGTAGGCGCCGAAACCGCCCGCGGCAGTCGCTTGGGCGCCCCAGGCCAGGCCGCCCTGGTGGCTGATCTCACCGGTGGCGGTATTTACCGCAAGGCCGTCCCCGAGGCGCTCCTGCAGCGCGTCTTGCGAGGCCCCGTCCGCGCCGACGCCCGCCTCCGCGCTCCCGCCGGGGCGGACATCCGCCAGGGCCCGGTGCAGGCTGGAGAAAATAAAGTTGTGCACCGCGCGGCTGTCGCGAAAACGCACCTCGTGCTTGGTGGGGTGCACGTTCACGTCCACCTGGGCGGGATCCAGCTCGAGGTACAGCACGAATGCCGGGTGGCGGCCGTGGTAGAGCACGTCGCGGTAGGCCTGCTTCACCGCGTGGGCCACGACCCGGTCGCGGATGACCCGGCCGTTGACGAAAAAGTACTGCAGGTCCGCCTGGCTGCGGGAGAAGGTGGGCAGGCCCACCCAGCCCCACAGCCGCAGGGGAGTCAGCTCGTTCTCGACAAACAGGGCCTGGTCCATGAACGCAGGCCCGCAGACCGTGGCGACCCGGCGCTGGCGCTCAGCCTGGCTGAGGCCCGGCTTCAGGTTGTGCAGCACCCGGCCGTTGTGGCGCAGGCTGAAGGCCACGTCGAAGCGCGACAGGGCCAGGCGCTTCACCACTTCTTCCAGGTGATTGAACTCGGTTTTCTCGGTGCGCAGGAACTTGCGCCGGGCCGGGGTGTTGAAGAACAGGTCGCGCACCTCCACCGTGGTTCCCCGGGGGTGCGGGGCCGGTTTCAGCTGCACCTCCATCTCGCGGCCCTCGCAGGCGGCGCTGCTGCCCTGGCTGCCGCTGTCGGAGGTATTGCTGGTAAGGGTGAGGCGGGATACCGAGCCGATACTGGCCAGGGCCTCCCCGCGAAAACCCAGGCTCCCCACCCGCTCCAGGTCCTCCAGTGAGGCGATCTTGCTGGTGGCATGGCGGGCCAGCGCCAGGGGCAGGTCCTCCGCCGCCATCCCGCTGCCGTCGTCGCGGATGCGGATCAGCTTGCTGCCGCCGGCCTCCACCTCGATATCCACCCGGGTGGCCCCGGCGTCGAGGCTGTTCTCCAGCACCTCCTTGACCACGGAGGCCGGGCGCTCGACTACCTCGCCGGCGGCGATCTGGTTGGCCAGCCGGGGAGTGAGCAGGTGAATACGGGACATTCAGGGCATCACATCAGGTGGTGGGGATCAGCAGTTTCTGCCCCACCATGATTTTTTCACCGCTGATGCCGTTGCGGATCTTGAGGTCGGACACGGGCACGTTGAAGCGCTCGGCAATGCCCGACAGGGTGTCGCCCCGGGCGATGGTGTACTGCTGCCCGTTCTGCTGCCGCTGCCAGGCCACCAGGGTGCCCGAGGGCGGGTGCGCCAGGAACCACTCGCGGATACCGGTATGGATGGCCCGGGCCATTTTCTTCTGGTAGGCGCTGGTGGCCAGCAGCTGCGATTCCGAGGGGTTGGAGATGAAACCGGTCTCCACCAGGATAGAGGGGATATCCGGTGACTTGAGCACCGCGAAGCCCGCCTGCTCGACGGTGTTCTTGTGCAGGTTGGCCACGGTATCCACGTGGCGCAGCACCTTGGCCCCGAGCTTGAGGCTGTTGTCCAGGGTGGAAGTCATCGACAGGTCCGCCAGCACGCCGGCCAGCACGTCGTCCTTGTCCGACAGGGTCACCCCGCCGACCAGGTCGGAAGCATTCTCCTTCTCCGCGAGGTAGCGCGCGGCGGTGGAGGTGGCGCCCTGGGTGGACAGGGCGTACACCGAGGCGCCCCTGGCCTCGCGGCGCTTGAAAGCGTCGGCGTGTATGGACACGAAAAGGTCCGCCTGGCGCTCCCGGGCGAGTTCGCGGCGGCCGCGCAGGCTCACGTAGTAGTCGCCGGTGCGGATCATCGTCGGCCTGAAGCCCTTGTCCGCCTGCAGCAGCGCGTTCAGCTCCCTGGCGATCGCGAGCACGATATCTTTTTCCCGCCGCCGGTTGGGGCCGATGGCCCCCGGGTCCTCGCCGCCGTGGCCGGCGTCGATGGCGATGATAATGTCGCGCTTGTCGGAATGCTGCACGCTCTTGGTGACCACCGCCTGCGCCTGCGGCGCCTTGTCATAGAGGTCCAGCACCAGGCGGTCGCCGGCCTGCTCATTGGCCTTGAGGAAAAAACTGCGGGGGTTGACCACGGTGTTCAGTTCCAGCACCACCCGCAGGTCGTTGCCCTGGCGAATCCCGGTGCGCAGGGAATCTACCGGGGTGCCCTTCAGCTTGAGGCCGTCGACGCCGGCCTTGAAACTGGTATTTTCAACATCGAGGACGATGCGGGAGGGGTTTTCCAGCACGATGAGCTTGTGCTCGGCGGGGCCGGTGAGGTCAAACACGATCCGTGTGTGGTCCGGGGCGCGCCACAGGCGCACCTCATGTACCTCCACAGACCACGCCGGAAACGCTAACAGCATTCCCAGGATGGCCCCGATCCACGTCCTGCCCATGTCACTCCCGCCGCGTGTTCCCGCGGCCTGTTGCACTTATCGTCACGCTGTCGCGGCTGGTCTTCCTGTTCAGCTGCCTGCCTGCATTCGCGCCAACACGGTCTTCCCCGCGATCGTATCGGCACACAGCGACAGGCGACGGCCAGACTCTTCGCGCTCTATTTTAATCCTTATGTCCGCCGGGGGCAAAGCGCCTTCGCCGCGCTGCGGCCACTCCACCAGGCAGATCGCGCCGCCGCCGAAATAGTCCCGAATGCCCATGAATTCAAGCTCTTCCGGGTCCCCGAGCCGGTACAGGTCGAAGTGGTATACCTGCCACTGGCCCAGCAGGTAGGGCTCCACCAGGGTGTAGGTCGGGCTTTTCACCGCGCCGCGGTGCCCCAGCGCCTGGATAAAGCCCCGGCTCAGGGTGGTCTTGCCCATGCCGAGTTCACCCTCGAGGTATATCACCAGGGAGGGCGCGGCGACCGCCGCCAGGCGCGCGCCACAGGCCAGCATGGCCGCCTCGTCGGCGGCGTGCAGTTCCATCGCGGTCGCGCTCAACCCAGCAGCGTCCGCATATGGGGCACCAGGTCGCTGGCGAGCAGGCCGCGCTGGCCCTGTTCCGCCGCCCGGTCAGCCGCCGCGCCGTGCAGGCAGACGCCCAGCGCGGTGGCCTCCAGCGCCGGCATATGCTGGGCCAGCAGGGAGCCGATCACCCCGCTCAGCACGTCCCCCATGCCGCCGCTGGCCATGCCGGGGTTGCCGTAGTCGCTGAGCAGCAGCTGGGCGCCGTCGGTCACCAGGCTGCCGTTGCCCTTGAGCATCGCCACGCCACCGTAGCGCTGCTGCAGCTGCCGCACCGCCGCGAACCGGTCCGCCTGCACTTGCGCGGTGGAACTGCCCAGCAGCCGCGCCGCCTCACCCGGGTGGGGTGTGAGCACCCAATTGTCACGGCGGTCCGGGGCGATCCCCCGACCCGCGGCGAGCAGGTTGAGGCCGTCGGCATCCAGCACCATCGGTTTGCCGCTGGCAGCCGCTGCCTGCAGCAGCTGTTCCGACCAGGGCGACTGGCCCAGTCCCGGACCCACCACCAGCACATCGGCGGACTCCACCAGCGGCGCCAGTTCCTGCCCGGAGCGCACCCCCACCGGCATCGCCTCCGGGGTGCGCGCCACCAGCGCCGCCACGTGCCCGGCCCGGGTGGCCACCTTGACCAGGCCCGCCCCGCAGCGCAGGGCCGCCTCCGCCGCCAGCGCCGCGGCGCCGGCCATGCCGTAGTCGCCCCCCACCACCAGCACGGTGCCGTAGAGCCCCTTGTGGGCCGTCGCCGGCCGCGCCGGCAGGCGCTCCAACAGGTACTCCAGCTCCAGCCGGTAGCTGTCGCAGTCGACCTGGGCGTAGACCTCCGGCGGCACCCCGAGGTCGTTGAATTCGATCGCCCCGGTGTGGTCGGCTGCCGCCAGGCTAAAGAGGCCGCGCTTGAGGCCGATGAAGGTCACCGTCAGGTCGGCCCTTACCGCCAGGCCCAGCACCCGGCCGGTGTCCGAGCACAGCCCCGAGGGAATATCCACCGCCAGCACCGGCGCGCTGTTGCCATTGACCGTGGCGATGGCCTCCCGGTAGTCATCCCGCACTTCGCCGCCGAGCCCGGTGCCGAGCATGGCATCGACGATCACACCGAGGCGCAGCAGCGGGCTGGTGCTGAAGGGCGTGATTTTCACCCCGTTGGCCAGCGCCTGCTGCCGGGCCAGCAGCGCGTCGCCGCTGATCCTGCCAGGGTCGCCCACCTGCAATACGGTGGTGGGGATGCCGCGCTTGTGGGCCAGGTCCGCTATCAGGAAGCCATCCCCCCCGTTATTGCCGGTGCCGCACAGCACCTGCACGCACTCGACCTCGGGCCAGGTCTGCAGCAGGCAGTCAAAAGCCGCGCGCGCGGCCCGGGACATCAGCGCAATGCCCGGGATACGGTGATCCTGGATAGCGCAGCGGTCCAGCTCACGGGTCTGGGCCGCGGTGTAGAGGCGTTCGGTGCCGAGTGGTTCAGCCAAGCTGTGCTCCCAAATTCGTTACAACGGATTCCTGCTCCAAAGCCGATGGCTTGCAACGAGCAACGTGACATAATCGTCAGCCAAAAAGAATCCCCAAAAATAGCGTCGCTCACCCAGGGGTTCTGGCAGAATTGTACACCCATGTCCCCGCAAACCGGTCCCCCATTGTCCCAGCAAATGTCAGCGCA
>JAOUDU010000736.1 GCA_029859085.1 Gammaproteobacteria bacterium
ATGTGCGGTTCGATGCGCTCGCAATTCTGGGTCAATTTAAGCGGGTTCTGCCCGCTTCTTTTTATTACAAGACCTTCAAGTGGCCGAGCTGGCACACCTGGGAGGGCCTGGTGCGGCATCTCGCCGGCCTTGGCAAGGCACCTGAGCAACCCGATCCGCAGACCTACCAGCAACAGACGGTGCACACCGACCTGCTGATCGTGGGGGCGGGGCGCGCCGGGCTGATGGCGGCCCTGGAGGCCGCGCGGGAATCCAACCAGCGCATCCTGCTGCTGGACGAACAGGAAGAACCGGGCGGCGCGCTGCTGGCCAGCCCCGACAACGCCGATCGCGCCTGGCTGGAGATGGCGCTGAAAGACCTCGCCGCGCGGGACAGCGTGACGCTGATGACCCGCACCACGGTCAACGGTTACTACGACCACAATACGCTGGCGGCGCTGGAGCGGGTCGGCAACCACCTCGGGCCGCAGGCTGACAAGACCCGGCCCCGGGAGCGCTTCTGGCGTATACACGCGGGGCGGGTGATCCTCGCCACTGGCGCCCACGAGCGGCCGCTGGTGTTCCCCAACAACGACCGCCCCGGCATCATGCTCGCATCGGCGGTGCGCGAGTATACCCACCGCTATGGCCTGGTGTTGGGCGAGCGAATCGTGTTTTACGCCAACAATGATTCCGCGTGGCACACGGCGCTGGGGATGGCAGCAGCCGGCCTGAAGGTGGCGACGATGATCGATGTGCGCCACAACGTGGCGCCCGAGCTGCAGCGCCGCGCGACACTTGCCGGTATCGAGCTGAAACTGGGTTACGCGGTAGTCGACGCGCAGGGGCGCCGTGCCGTGCGCAAACTGGTGCTGCGCCGGCTCAGCGCCGACAGAAACCAATTGACCGGCACAAAGGAATCCGTGGACTGCGACCTGCTGGCCATGTCCGGCGGGTGGACCCCCGCCGTTCACCTGTTCTCCCAGTCCGGCGGCAGCCTGGCGTTTCGCGACGAGGACGGCTGTTTCGTGCCGGCCTCCGCCAGCCAGGCCGTCACCGTGGTGGGGCGTGCCAACGGCGAATTTGCCCAGCCGCTGAACTTGAAACCCCTGTGGCTGACCCCGGATGTTTCGCCGGAGTACCAGTGGGTGGACTTCCAGTACGACGTCACCGCCTCGGATATACAGCTCGCGGCCCGGGAGAACTTCGTCTCGGTTGAGCATGTGAAACGCTACACCACCAACGGCATGTCCATCGACCAGGGTAAGACCAGCAACGTCAACGGCCTGGCGGTGCTGGCTCTGGCCACCCGGCGGCCGATTCCGGACGTGGGCACCACCCGGTTCCGCCCGCCCTACCACCCGACCACCCTCGGCGCCTATGCGGGAGTGGCACTGGGCCCGCTGTATGCACCCTACCAACGGCTGCCGGCCCACGACTGCCATGTGGCCCTGGGCGGCGCCATGGCGGATATGGGCGGTTGGCAGCGCCCGGAGTACTACCCGCGCCCGGGGGAGGACGAACACCAGGCCATCACCCGCGAGGTGCGGGCGGTGCGCTCCTCTGTCGGCCTGCTGGATTACTCGCCACTGGGCAAGCTCGAGGTGCGCGGTCCTGACGCGCGCGAGTTTCTAAACCGCATGTACATCAATAACATCCAGACTTTGAAAGTCGGCGCGGCCCGTTACGGGCTGATGCTGAACGAGAAGGGCATCGTCATCGACGACGGTGTGCTGGTGTGCCTGGCGGAGGACCACTTCCTGCTGCATACCACCAGCGGTGGTGCGAACAGTGTGCACATGGCGCTGGAAGAGTGGCTGCAGTGCGAGTGGGTGGATCTTGAGGTGCTGGTGACCAACTGCACCACCCAATGGGCCACCCTGATGCTCAGCGGCCCGCAGGCAAGGGCGGTGATTTCCCAACTCGATTCCGACATCGACTTCAGCCGCGAGGCCTTCCCCCATATGCAGTTCCGGGAGGGCACGCTTTGCGGGGTGCCGGCAAGAATCCTGCGGGCCAGCTTCACCGGCGAGGTGTCCTATGAAATCAGCGTACCGGCCAACTATGGCCAGTCCCTGTGGGAGACGATCATGGCGGCGGGCAAGCCACATGGCATCACTCCCTTC
>JAOUDU010000737.1 GCA_029859085.1 Gammaproteobacteria bacterium
CCAGGTGTGAGTCGGCATGGCGGCTGCGCAGCTCGGTGCGCGGGAGGAACAGCACGAAGTCGGTGCGGGTGACGATATTGCCGGGTTCCAGTGAGCGCCAGAAGCTCGGCCAGCCGGTGCCGGATTTGTACATGTGCGTCGATGAAAACAGCGGCTCGCCGCTGACCACGTCGACGTAGATGCCCTCCTCGGTGTTGTTCCAGTACAGATTGTCGAAGGGCGGTTCCGTGGCGTCCTGCTGGGTGACGCGGTACTGCAGGTCGCTCAGATTCTCCCGCAGGGTGCGGTCGTCGGGCTTGCTGAAGGTGCTGGGGTCGAAGCCCGCAGCGGTCGAGGCGGCCAGCCAGGCGGTGACGGCGAGCAGGGGGGCGATAGTGCGCGTGCAGTGGCGGCGAATCATGGCAGGTTTCCGTTGCTTCATTGGCAATTTTGACGTGCTGGCGCCGCACAAGTTCCGCCGCGCGCGTTCGTGGCGCTGGCGCGGCGGCTGCCCTGCCCGCCCGCATAGTGCTGGATTTCAAAGAATCAGCCGTTTATGCTAGCCCTGTGCCTAAGGCGTTGCGTTGTTAAGCGCGCGTACAGCGCGCCTGCGGTGCGTGACGGGTCTGCGGTTGGGCGCACAAGGTTGGGGTTGGCGAGACGTGCCGAAATCCGATGCGGAGGCGGTGGTTGAGCACCCGAAGCACGCTGGGCTTTTGATAGGTTCGCAGCCCCGCTGGCAGGCGGCACCAGTGCCCCTGTCCGCCGGGAGAGCGGCCAGCGACAGCAGGGGCAGTGCCCCCGGCGCTGGCAATCGAAGCACGGCAGATAAGATCAATAACAACTGTTTTCGTGTATGAGGGAGCTGAGCTATGTCCGGTAATAATGCAAATATAAGAAAGTGGAGCGGTGAGGATACCGCTTGGATGTTTACGCTGTTCGGTACCGCGGTGGGTGCCGGCATTCTGTTTCTGCCTCTCAAGGCGGGTACCGGGGGGATCTGGCCCGTGCTTATCGCGGCCCTGCTCATCGGCCCGATGACCTATCTGGCGCACCGCGGCCTGGCGCGGGTCTGTCTGACCTCGTCCAACCCCGACGGTGACATCACCGACGCCGTTACCGAACATTTCGGCGGCGCGGCCGGGTCGCTCATCACCCTGGGATACTTTATCGCCATCTACCCGATCGTGATGGTCTACGGCATCGGACTCACCAACGCGGTGACCAACGTGGCGGTCAATCTGCTGGGCATGGAGACGCCGAACCGGCTGATCCTCAGTGGCGTGATCGTCATCGGCCTGGTGCTGATCATGCTGACCAGCCACAAGGTCGTGGTGCGCGTCACGGAACTGATCGTCACGCCGCTGGTGCTGATCCTCCTGGGTGTTTCGCTCTACCTGATTCCACAGTGGGAATTCAGCCGGTTTGAGTTTGACGGTGACTGGGGCGGCATGATCAAGACGGTGCTGCTGATGATTCCCCTGTTGGTGTTCGCGTTCAACCACTCGCCGGCGGTTTCCACCTTCGCGGGCGACTACCGCAAGGCCGAGGGCGATGTCAACGCAGAGCCCCTGGCCTCGCGCACGCTGCTGCGCACGTCGATGATGCTGACCGTGTTCGTCATGTTCTTCGTGTTCTCCTGCGTCATGGCGCTCTCGCCCGATGAACTGGCGCAGGCCAGGGCGAACAACCTGTCCACGCTGGACGCCTTTGCTGGCAGAGAAGTGGAGGGCATCAACTGGTTCGGCTGGCTCGCCAGCGCCGTCGCCATGATCGCCATCACCAGTTCCTTCTTCGGCCACTATCTGGGGACGGCCGAGGGCCTGCACGGCCTGATCGCGCAGCGCCTGCGGGGTGGCAATCCGAACAAGGCGATCAACGACAAGGCGATCCGCACCTTCGTGACTATCTTCATCGTCGTGACCGTGTGGTGGGTGGCCAACGCCAACTGGAGCGTGATCGGCATGATCGAGGACATCGTGTCCCCCATCCTGGCGATCATCCTGTTCATCATGCCGGTGGTCGCCACCCGCACGGTGCCGGCGATGGCCAAGTATCGCAGCGCTGCGGATATCTTTACTCTGGTCGCGGGTCTCATCGCGATTGGCGGCAAGATAATCT
>JAOUDU010000082.1 GCA_029859085.1 Gammaproteobacteria bacterium
CATGCCTGGCAGCATTGCCGCGATGCGATGTACAACGCCCAGGAAAATATTTTCCGCGAGGGCCCGCTCCCTGAGGGTGGCCTGGCCGTGATGGAACAGTTCGCGCAGTTCATCCCTGTAAAACACTGCGTCGTTGTAGCACTCCTGGAAATTCTGCGTTGTGAGCCTGGTCTCGATGTCGTGCAGGTTCTTCAGTGTCTCCACACACTCCTCTGGCAGCGGTTCCGGCGTACCTGCCGGCGTGCTGTTGCTGACGTTGAGTATGTTGAACAGCAGCATGGAGGAGTAGGCCACCGTGGCGCGACCGGATTCCGAGATGATGACAGGGTGCTCTATCTCGAGCGGGTTGAGAGTTTCGCAAATACTCTCGACGATATTGGCACAGTACTCGTCCAGGCGATAATTCATGCTGTGGGTGCTGTTGGTGCATGCACCTTCATAATCAACTGCCAGCCCACCGCCGAGGTCGATATAACCCATGGGAGCCCCTTCCTGGACCAGCCCCGCATAAAAACGGCAGGCTTCCAGTACCCCGCTGCGGACATTGCGGATATTGGGAATCTGTGACCCCAGGTGGCAGTGCAACAGGCGCAGGCAATGCAGCATGCCCGCCTCGCGCAAGCCGTCAACGAGGCGCATCAGGGCGGCGGTAGACAGGCCAAAGATGGACCTGTCGCCGCTGTCCTGGCTCCAGTAGCCGTCCACGGCGACTGTCGTCTTGATGCGGACCCCGATCAGCGGTTCGATATTGAGTGCGCGGCTGCGTTCAATGATGATGGGCAGCTCCGACAGTGTCTCGATAACAAAAAAGCAGGGTATGCCGATTTGCCTGGCATAGAGGCCGAGCTCGATAAATTCAGCGTCCTTGTAGCCATTGCAGATGATGAGTCCGTCCGATTCCTTCAGCTGCGCCATGGCGATAATCAGTTCGGCCTTGCTGCCGGCTTCGAACCCGTGGTTGTACTGGCGTCCATAGTCCGCAATTTCTTCGACCACGTGACATTGCTGGTTTACCTTTATCGGATAGACGCCGCGGTAGCAGTTGCGGTAGTTGCCATCTGCTATCGCTTTGGCAAAAGACTTGTTCAGCACCTCGACGCGGTGATCCAGCACGTTGCGGATCCGCAGGATGGCCGGCATGTGCAGGCCGCGATCGTGCATCCCCCGCACGATCTCCATCAGGCTTACACTCACCGGCTTGCCATCGATATCGATGCTGACCTGTACTTCGCCGCTGTCGGAAATACCGAAATAGCCCGCACCCCAGCTGTTGATGCCGTAGAGTTGCGCGCTCAGGGAGGCGTCCCAGTGCGGGTCCGCGCTGGCTTCGTCCGGGTCCGGGTTCGATCGGGAGGTCATGGCCTTTCCTTAATTACCAATGAGCGCTGCGCGCCACTTCAGTGGCAGGCAGCGCCTGGTTGCTATCACATGTAAAGCAGTCACCTGCCCGCTAATGCCCCGGGTGTCGCCCGGGGATGGCGTGTCTCAGACGATTCGCTTCATCGCGGTCATATAGCCACGCAGGGTTTTACCGACTTTCTCTACCGGGTGCCTGCGGATCGCGTCGTTGACCGCGATCAGTTCCGCATTGTCGACCCCGTTGTCCCCTTCCATGCCGCGGCCGATGACATCAGTGTCAATCTTGCTCATAAAATCGGCCAGCAGCGGGCGACAGGCGTGGTCAAACAGGTAGCAACCGTACTCTGCGGTGTCTGAAATCACAACATTCATTTCGTAGAGTTTTTTGCGTGCGATGGTGTTTGCGATCAGCGGGGTTTCATGGAGCGATTCGTAATAGGCTGATTCGGCAATTATGCCAGCCGAAACCATTGTTTCGAAGGCGAGCTCAACACCCGCCTTGATCATCGCGACCAGCAGGATGCCGTGATCATAGTATTCCTGCTCGCTGATCTGCCGCGAGGTATTGTCCGCCTTTTCGAAGGCCGTCTCTGCGGTGGCTGCGCGCCATTTCAGCAGGTTGGCATCGTCGTTTGCCCAGTCTTCCATCATGGTTTTGGAAAAATGCCCGGTCATGATGTCGTCCTGGTGCTTCTCGTAGAGGGGCCGCATGATGTCCTTGAGTTCCTCGGCCAGGTGGAAGGCGCGAATTTTTGCAGGGTTGCCCAGGCGGTCCATCATATTGGTAATGCCGCCGTGCTTGAGACCTTCCGTTACCGTCTCCCAGCCGTACTGGATCAGCTTGGAGGCGTAGCCAGGGTCGATGCCTTTTTCGACCATTTTGTCGAAGCACAGGATTGCGCCTGTCTGCAGCATGCCGCAGAGGATTGTCTGTTCGCCCATGAGGTCTGATTTTACTTCGGCGATGAACGAGGACTGCAGCACGCCTGCGCGATGCCCGCCGGTACCCGCTGCATAGGCCTTGGCCAGTTCCAGGCCCTCCCCCCTGGGATCATTTTCAGTGTGTACCGCAATCAGGGTAGGTACCCCGAAGCCCCGCTTGTATTCTTCACGCACCTCGGTTCCGGGGCACTTGGGCGCCACCATGATAACCGTGATGTCCTCGCGAATTTTCATTCCTTCTTCCACGATATTGAACCCATGGGAGTAGGCGAGGCAGGAGTCTTTTTTCATCAGGGGCATGATCTGTTTCACCACGCTGGTGTGCTGCTTGTCCGGCGTCAGGTTGAGCACCAGGTCTGCGCCCGGGATCAACTCCTCGTAGGTGCCGACTTTGAAGCCGTTTTCGCTCGCATTTTTCCAGGACTGGCGCTTTTCGCTGATCGCGCTGTCGCGCAGGGCGTAGCTGACATCCAGGCCACTGTCGCGCAGGTTCAGGCCCTGGTTGAGGCCCTGCGCGCCGCAGCCGACGATGACCAGCTTCTTGCCGCGGAGCTTGTCCACGCCATCGGCGAATTCGGAGCGATCCATAAAGCGACACTTGCCCAGTTGCTGCAGCTGCAGGCGCAGGGGCAGGGTATTGAAGTAATTTTGTCCCATGGTATTGGTCCTCTGGTGTACGGGTTTGCGGTGTCAGGGGGGCACCATACGCGAACTTATTTGTTGCGTAAAACGCTATATTGGTAATACTGTATTGCTAAATACGCAATAAAGGTTTGGCTATGGATACCCGGGCGCTATCGGTGTTCCTGTCTGTGGCGGACACCCTCAACTTCAGCCGCAGTGGCGAGTTGCTGCACATGAGTGTCTCGGCTGTGAGTCGGACCATTCGGCGCCTGGAAGACGAGCTGGGCCAGCCGCTGCTGGAAAGGGATAACCGCAGGGTGCGGCTGACGGGAGCCGGGCGGGAGTTCCGGGAGTACGCCAGGCGCTCGATTGCCGACTGGCAGCGCCTGCAGCGCAAGCTCGGCAGCGGGGGCCAGCTGGCGGGCGAGGTCAGCCTTTACTGTTCCGTCACCGCAACCTACAGCGTGCTGGCCCCGATACTCGAGGCGTTCAGGTCAGCCCATCCGGCAGTGGAGATCATGATGCACACCGGGGACCAGGCCGACGGTATCAGCCGTGTGCTGGCGGGCCAGGACGACGTGGCGGTCAGCGGCCGCCCGGTGCAGCTGCCGCAGCGCCTTGATTTCCTGCCCCTGCTGGAGTCACCCCTGCAACTCTGGGCACCCGCGGCCGAGTGTGCGGTGCGCCAGTCGGTGGACGCCGGGGACACTGCGTCCCCGGGCTTCGACTGGGGTAGTATTCCGTTTATCGTGCCCGAGCGGGGAATCACCAAGGAGATCCTGGACACGTGGTTGCGAGACAGGGGCATTCGCCCCAGGGTCTATGCCCAGGTGGCCGGGCATGAAGCGATCATAGCCATGGTAAGCCTGGGGCTGGGCATCGGCATCGCACCCGAACTGGTGGTCGAGGCCAGCGGCCTGGCCCGGCGTGTCAGCCGGCTCGCGCTCCCCGAAGGCCTGCCGCCGCTGGCCGTCGGGCTGTGCAGCCTGAAACAGCGCCTGCTGAGCCCGCTGGTGAAATCCCTGTGGGATGTGGCGGGGCAGACCTATGGGGTGCAGGTTTGATAGTATAGGCGGGCATTCTTATGGTGGCAGTCGGTATGGACAAACCGGGCACAGTTCACGGTGAACAACAATCTCGCCCAGAAGTAGCTCAGGAGGCGCAGCCCTCGGGCGGTCGTTCGCCCAGCCTCGACCTGCTGGTCGACGAGCACGAAGAGGAGGAATCGATCGACGGGCGGACTGTTCGCCATCGTGGTATCTACCTGCTGCCCAACCTGTTTACCACCGGCGCGTTGTTCGCCGGCTTCTATGCCATCATCGCGGCTATGCGGGGCAATTATGAGGCCGCCCCGATGGCTATATTTGTCGCCATGGTTTTTGATGGCCTCGATGGGCGGGTCGCCCGCCTGACCAATACCTCCAGCAAGTTCGGGGCCGAGTACGACAGCCTCTCAGACATGGTGTCCTTCGGCGTGGCGCCGGCCCTGGTGGTATTCAGCTGGGCACTGGGCGACCTGGGCAAGTTCGGCTGGAGTGTGGCGTTTATCTATGTAGCCTGTGCCGCCTTGCGCCTGGCGCGCTTCAATACCCAGATCGATACCGCTGACAAAAAGTACTTTACCGGCCTGGCGAGTCCCGCGGCGGCGAGCATCATCGCCAGCGCGGTATGGGTCTGTCACGACGCAGGCTGGGTGGGTGACGCACTGCCCCATGAGCTGGCGGTCCTGGTCGGCCTGCTGACTGCGATCGTTGGGTTCCTGATGATAGCCAATTTCCCCTACTACAGTTTCAAGGGAATCGATTTCCGCAGCAGGGTACCCTTTGTTGTGATGATCGCGATCGTGCTGGTATTCGGACTGGTCACCGTCGACCCGCCGCGAATCCTGCTGTTCTCGTTCCTTGCCTATGCCGCTTCCGGGCCGGTCTCGCAGTTCCTCAAGTGGCGTAGGCGGCACGGTAGCCAGCGCTAGTCGCTGCCCCGTCCCCGATCTGCCCCGGCGGGCGGTTTGGGCGAGGAAAACCCCTGCGAAAAGAGGCCGCTCTGGTCGATTATTGAGCAGCTTTCAAGCGCGGTGTAAAAAGTCTGAAATATTTCTGTAAAAGCCCTTGCAGGGGGAGGTCCGATCCGTATAATGCGCCTCCTCGGTCAGGGCATACCCCTGACTGGAAACCCTGCCCCTGGCGGCCGGGTGTTATTTAACAGTCAAATGAAGACAGATGTGTGGGCACTTGTTGGGATAGTTGTCACGACTATTCAGATACAACAAGTGACTCATTAATTCATTGTAATTTTTGAATTTCGAATTGTATCTGAGCTGATGATTTGGAGGGTAAAGCGAGGTACTCGCGTAACCCTCCCCTCTTGCCGGATCCTGTAACAGGGTGATGTCAGAGGTAAAAGATTAAACTGAAGAGTTTGATCATGGCTCAGATTGAACGCTGGCGGCAGGCCTAACACATGCAAGTCGAGCGCGAAAGGCCTTCGGGCTGAGTAGAGCGGCGGACGGGTGAGTAACGCGTAGGAATCTACCTGGTAGTGGGGGACAACATGGTGAAAACCATGCTAATACCGCATACGCCCTATGGGGGAAAGCGGGGGACCTTCGGGCCTCGCGCTATCAGATGAGCCTGCGTAGGATTAGCT
Organism: Gammaproteobacteria bacterium; assembly: GCA_029859085.1. Lineage (GTDB taxonomy): Bacteria > Pseudomonadota > Gammaproteobacteria > Pseudomonadales > Halieaceae > JARRPM01. Next base: position 5,572 of record JAOUDU010000082.1, read on the forward strand.
TGTTGGTGAGGTAAAGGCTCACCAAGGCGACGATCCTTAGCTGGTCTGAGAGGATGATCAGCCACACTGGAACTGAGACACGGTCCAGACTCCTACGGGAGGCAGCAGTGGGGAATATTGCGCAATGGGCGAAAGCCTGACGCAGCCATGCCGCGTGTGTGAAGAAGGCCTTCGGGTTGTAAAGCACTTTCAATTGGGAAGAAAGGTTGCGTGTTAATAGCACGTAGCTGTGACGTTACCTTTAGAAGAAGCACCGGCTAACTCCGTGCCAGCAGCCGCGGTAATACGGAGGGTGCAAGCGTTAATCGGAATTACTGGGCGTAAAGCGCGCGTAGGCGGTTTGTTAAGTCGGATGTGAAATCCCCGGGCTCAACCTGGGAATGGCATTCGATACTGGCCGACTAGAGTACGAGAGAGGGAGGTAGAATTCCACGTGTAGCGGTGAAATGCGTAGATATGTGGAGGAATACCGGTGGCGAAGGCGGCCTCCTGGCTCGATACTGACGCTGAGGTGCGAAAGCGTGGGTAGCAAACAGGATTAGATACCCTGGTAGTCCACGCCGTAAACGATGTCTACTAGCCGTTGGGAGACTTGATTTCTTAGTGGCGCAGCTAACGCACTAAGTAGACCGCCTGGGGAGTACGGCCGCAAGGTTAAAACTCAAATGAATTGACGGGGGCCCGCACAAGCGGTGGAGCATGTGGTTTAATTCGATGCAACGCGAAGAACCTTACCAGGTCTTGACATCCTCGGAACTTGGCAGAGATGCCTTGGTGCCTTCGGGAACCGAGAGACAGGTGCTGCATGGCTGTCGTCAGCTCGTGTCGTGAGATGTTGGGTTAAGTCCCGTAACGAGCGCAACCCTTGTCCTTAGTTGCCAGCGCGTAATGGCGGGAACTCTAAGGAGACTGCCGGTGACAAACCGGAGGAAGGTGGGGACGACGTCAAGTCATCATGGCCCTTACGACCTGGGCTACACACGTGCTACAATGGAACGCACAGAGGGTTGCAACCTCGCGAGAGTGAGCCAATCCCACAAAACGTTTCGTAGTCCGGATCGGAGTCTGCAACTCGACTCCGTGAAGTCGGAATCGCTAGTAATCGCGGATCAGAATGCCGCGGTGAATACGTTCCCGGGCCTTGTACACACCGCCCGTCACACCATGGGAGTGGGTTGCTCCAGAAGTGGTTAGCCTAACCTTCGGGGGGGCGATCACCACGGAGTGATTCATGACTGGGGTGAAGTCGTAACAAGGTAGCCCTAGGGGAACCTGGGGCTGGATCACCTCCTTAAACGATGTTGGCACTACCTGATGAGTGCTCACACATTTGTCTTCATTTGTTCGGTTGATGCGTCGGTTACGCAGGATTTTTTGCGCTGATTTGGAGTGTGAAAAACAAGTATATGGGGCTATAGCTCAGCTGGGAGAGCGCCTGCCTTGCACGCAGGAGGTCTGCGGTTCGATCCCGCATAGCTCCACCAGTTGAAGGCCTGTAGCTCAGTTGGTTAGAGCGCACCCCTGATAAGGGTGAGGTCGGCAGTTCAAATCTGCCCAGGCCTACCAGTACGCATCACTGAGATCAGAAAGAAGCTTTTTGTATATAGAGAAAGCTTCTTTCTGGTTTTGCACCGGAACGTTCTTTAACAAGGTAAATCAAGCTGAGTCTGTGGATTTGAGCTTGGCACTTCGACTCTGTTATGGGGTTGTGGGTGGCGAGAGAAATCCACGGATAAAAAGTTCTGGTCGCGCTCTTCAATTCGGCGCGGCCAAACGAGTTGTAATACAAACTGTGACTTAAGCGTCACAACATCCGGCGGGTATGCACTTTGATCGGTGCATGCCTCATAAGTACCCGGCCTGTGTTAAGGGGGTCGGGGAAAAGTCTTTGTCCAGATAACTTTGGTTATATGGTCAAGCGACTAAGCGCATACGGTGGATGCCTTGGCAGTCAGAGGCGATGAAGGACGTAGTAGCCTGCGAAAAGCTTCGGGGAGTCGGCAAACAGACTTTGATCCGGGGATGTCCGAATGGGGAAACCCACCTGGTGTAAGCCAGGTACCTTCAACTGAATACATAGGTTGTAGGGGCGAACGAGGGGAACTGAAACATCTAAGTACCCTTAGGAAGAGAAATCAATTGAGATTCCCTCAGTAGCGGCGAGCGAACGGGGAATAGCCTGCAAGTGATAGCATTTTGGTTAGTGGAACGCTCTGGAAAGTGCGGCGATAGAGGGTGATAGCCCCGTACACGAAAACCAAGATGTGGTACTGAGCTTGCGACAAGTAGGTCGGGACACGTGTTATCTTGACTGAATATGGGGGGACCATCCTCCAAGGCTAAATACTACTGACTGACCGATAGTGAACCAGTACCGTGAGGGAAAGGCGAAAAGAACCCCGGAGAGGGGAGTGAAATAGAACCTGAAACCGTATGCGTACAAGCAGTGGGAGCAGACTTGTTCTGTGACTGCGTACCTTTTGTATAATGGGTCAGCGACTTATTGTCTGTAGCGAGCTTAACCGTTTAGGGGAGGCGTAGGGAAACCGAGTCTTAATAGGGCGACATAGTTGCAGGCAATAGACCCGAAACCGGGCGATCTATCCATGGCCAGGTTGAAGGTGCCGTAACAGGCACTGGAGGACCGAACCCACGTCTGTTGAAAAAGACGGGGATGAGCTGTGGATCGGAGTGAAAGGCTAATCAAGCCCGGAGATAGCTGGTTCTCCTCGAAATCTATTTAGGTAGAGCCTCGCGTCTTACCCTGGGGGGTAGAGCACTGTTTGGGCTAGGGGGTCATCCCGACTTACCAACCCCATGCAAACTCCGAATACCCAGGAGTACAATCGCGGGAGACAGACGGCGGGTGCTAACGTCCGTCGTCGAGAGGGCAACAACCCAGACCGCCAGCTAAGGTCCCTAATACCAGTTAAGTGGGAAACGATGTGGGAAGGCTTAGACAGCTAGGAGGTTGGCTTAGAAGCAGCCATCCTTTAAAGAAAGCGTAATAGCTCACTAGTCGAGTCGGCCTGCGCGGAAGAT
>JAOUDU010000738.1 GCA_029859085.1 Gammaproteobacteria bacterium
GATCTGCAGGCAGTAAACGGCAATCCCTATGGAGCCGCCGTTATTCTCGATAGCGCCCTGTCCAACAAGGGCGTCCAGGCCAACGGGCTCAACTATCGCAAGCTGTTCCAGTTCTGGCTGCAGGCCAGGGAAAAAGAGAAGGCAAGCGCGGCCCTGGTCCAGGCCGCGCGACTCAGTGGCGATATCGAGCTCTATTTGTACCTGGCCCAGTTGCAAATGGAGCAGGAGGCCTGGCGGCCGATGTACCAGACCATGCAGGCGGCCTGCCGGAATCAGTTGCCTGGAAAATATGTCAGCAGGTCCAACCTGTTGCTTGGCATCAGCCAGCTGAAACTGGGCGATAAAGCCTCCGCCCGGCGGTCATTCATCAACGCCACGCTCATCGGCGGCGCCGGGGCGGAGGCTGGGAAGTGGCTCGAATTCATGCAGGCAGATCCACCGACAGCCCGGGAAAGCCGCGGTATTGTCGGTGTCTGTCACGGCCCGGGGGACAAGCAGGTATCGGCCGACGCGTTTGCGGGGCACGAGGGTGATGCAGCTGGCAGCTTGGCGACCGCAGCGTCTGTCGCGACCGCTGCCGACAGTCAGCCGGGGGCCGCTGTTGCGACCAAAACCGTGCCGAAGCTGAGATTTTTCTACCAGGAATATCACCAGCCACTGGCGCAGCTGGCAGGCGAGGCAAAATCCCTGGCCCTGCCCATGGGCATAGCGCTGGTAAGGGGCGGCGGGACCGTCGATGGCCCCCTGCAGATCATCGCCCGGGGCGAAGGCGAGGGGGCCGCGCTCGAATTGGGCTTTCCCTTCCGGGGCTCGCCCCGGGCTCTTGGCAAATACAAGACCCTGGTAGCCGGTGAGTTCAAGTGCGCCTACCTGGTGCATGAGGGCAAAGGGGATACCCTGGCGGCGCAGTGGGCCACATTCCTGGCCGACGTGGAGCGGGCCGGCTACAAGCTCACACCCCAGCGCAGGCTGTTACTGCAGGCCGGCGGCGGGGGTGGCACCGTGCGCCTGGAATTGCAGGTGGGAATTGAATAGCACGACAGGGGTGGATATGGCCAGCCAGCTGACTGACAGGATCTGGTTCAATGCGCTCTGGTTCCAGGCGGTCTGGCTGTGCGCGGTGCTCGGCAGGGACAGTCTGCTGCCGCTGGCAGTATTGCTGCTGGCACTGCATATCTGGCTGGCGCGCAGGGACTTCCGCGCTGAATTGCTGCAAATGGGGATGGTCGGCGGGGTCGGTGTCGCGGCGGACGCGCTGTTGAGCGCGACCGGCGTTTACGGGTTTTCCGGTGGCGTGCTGGTACCCCTGTGGCTTTGCTGCCTCTGGCTGGCATTCGCCGCGGCGCTCGGCCGCAGTCTGGCCTGGCTGGGGGCGCGTCCGGCGTGGGCATCACTGGCCGGTGCGGTCGCGTTTCCGCTGAATTACTGGGCGGGACAGCGGGCCGGTGCAGTGGACTTCGGCTACCCATTGCCAGTTACTCTCGCCCTGCTGGCCGTCACCTGGGGCCTGTTGCTGCCGCAGATGTTCCGGCTGGGGGCCCGCCTTTCCCCGGCCCGGCGCCGGGGGATTGTCTGACCGACAGTTGTCCCCTTACGCACCCCGTTATCTGGATTGAATTGAATCAGGGCTTGCCTTGGGCGCCGGTGGCAAGCAGACTCCCTTCATGCTGAAAGTCAGATTTCCACCGGCGGCCGGACTGCTGGTAATCCTGCTCTGTGTTCCTTTCGCGCTCGCGGACACGGACTACCCCCCTCAGGTCAAGGCCACGCTGGAACAGCGCTGCATGGTGTGCCACGGCTGCTATGACGCACCGTGCCAGTTGAAGCTCGATGCCTGGCTCGGTCTCGAGCGCGGTGCCAGCAAAGACAAGGTCTACGACGGCACCCGCCTGCTGAACGCCAGCATGACACGCCTGTTCGAGGATGCACAGACAATCGGGCAGTGGCGGAAAAAGGGCTTTTATCCTGTGGTGGACGCCCGGCAGCCGGACCGGGGTGTAGCGGCCAGGATGCTGGAGCTGAAGCGACAGCACCCGCTGCCTGAAACCGCGGTGCTGCCGGGAAGTTTTGATTTCAGCCTGGACCGTGATCAGCAGTG
>JAOUDU010000740.1 GCA_029859085.1 Gammaproteobacteria bacterium
CCGATGATGAGAAAAACAACCAGCCCGGTGATATCCATATAATCGCTCCTTTGCTCGAGAGGTGAACCAGACTGGCCAAGAATAGACCATCCCGGCGATTTTGCCGGGTTGAATCGGAACGCATGTGCTGGAATAAAAAGGAGTATAGATACGAATACCAGGCGGGCCAATCTTGCGGTTTGACCCGCTCCACCGGTTTTTGGTGGATGAAAAGACGCTGGAGCCTGGCTACTTACAGGTTCGCTGCCCGGTTTTCTTGAATCGCTGGTCGCGCAGTTCCTTCAGGCTATCCTGTATCGATTTCTCGGTCTCTTCACGGCTTCGCGAGTCCTGATCGTGCTCGGCGTGGTATGACTGAAGCGCCGCCGCCGCTTCCTGTTCCCGGCCTGCATCCTGCAGGAAGACGATTTTCTCCAGTTCCGCGAGATAAGCGCCAAGACCACCCGCCTGCTGTGCTTTCTCCAGGGCTGCAAGCGCCTTGTCAGTTTGGCAGTCGATGGCGTACTCGCCAGCCTTCTTGATATCCGCTGTATCGCCGATCGTGCCGCATGCCGACAGCGACAGGGTGATGGCAGTAAACATGGCGATGTATCTGAATGGCCTGCCTGATGAGCCGGTCATATCCTGTTTCTCCTGGTGTGTGATTGTGTACTGATACCGTTCCCGGGTGGAAAAGCGTTGTTGGTTTCTGTTTTCGCCAAATGGAATTTGTACTATTCTGGCGCGAGCAGAAAACGAAAGTAGCTAACCGCCCCAAAGGCCCCAACCATATTCGAGGATAAGGAAAATGGCAAACAAGATAGCCCTGTTGGCAATCGCCGCCACTCTGACCGTCGCCATAACCGGCTGCGCAAAGGAAGAAGGCCCGATGGAGAAGATGGGAAAGGGCCTGGATGAGGCCGCCCAGTCGGTTGAAAAATCCGCCGAGGATGCCGCGGATGCGGTCAAGGACGCAGTAAACGAATAATTCCTGCTGAACGCGCGGCGGATGGACCGGTGCGTACCGGGTTCATCGCGTTGTAATCCCGTCGAATAAATAAGAACAGGATCAGAGCGAGATCATCGCTCTGATTCTCTGCGTTGCAACGGGAATTGCAATTTCTCAGTCGGTGAGCCTTTGGCCCAGGACTCTTCTACCGGTTCTTGTTGCAGTCCTGCCAGCCTTCTTCGTAATCGTCGGTATGCCTGCTGCGGTCGTAACTGCCAACTTTGGCATCTTCGCAGCCACGTTCCCATTCGCCCCGGCCGTTGTCGCTGGCAGACTGCTTTTCGCGGTTGCATGACTGCCAGCCTTGTTCATAGGCATCGGAGTGCTTGCTTCGGTCGTAACTTCCCGACTTGGCGTCGCTGCAACCACGGTCCCATGCACTACCCCCTTTACTGGCGGAAGACTGGCCTTGGTTCTTGCAGGTTTCCCAGCCCTTCATATATTGTTCATGTTTCTTTTTGCTTTCATCGAACGTTCCGTTGCGGGCATCAGCGCAGCCCTGGTCATATCTCTGTTGATGCTTGTCAGCCTTTACCGGTAACGCGTAAGTGAACATGCAGCTAGCTACGATGATGGCAGCTGTAAACTCTCTTATTTTGAACATAAAAAGCTCCTTAATTGAATGCGGGTATACCGCCCGTGCAATTGTGCTTTGATCAACTGTGCTGGCGATTATGCCTTGTGCCGTGCATTGAAATCTAATGATTTTTTGGGGGGGGAACGATTGGAAGTAGGTGCGAATTCAACCGGTCGTCACACACGTTGCAAAGCACTGTTCCTGGACGACCGCTGTCCCCTGAACAAGGGACATAGCCGACCTGCCTCTAGAGATCTCCACAAAGTATTCCGGGCGCATAGGTTACACATCGATCAGTCGGGATGCCTCTCCCGATCACACACCCACCGACTATGGGTCTGCAAAAATAGGGGAATCGCCATCCATAGTCGGATGGTGTAAGCAGTTATAACTCTATGATTTTTATGAAAAATGGTGGGCCCAGAAGGACTCGAACCTTCGACCTGCCGATTATGAGGAGAGGAGAGAGGGCCGAATCCGGGGAGTAAGTCGAAGAAAGATAACGGATTTTTTGCGCAGTGACACCGGTGG